>NZ_JAQEHY010000003.1:0-5899 GCF_027665985.1 Butyricicoccus sp. AM78-15b2TA | reverse complement strand
GAACAGCTGCTCTCCACGGTAAACAAGGTAAAGCGGCAGATCAACCCCAAGCTCCAGATAGACGGTATCCTGCTGACGATGGTGGACAGCCGAACCAACTTTGCCAAAGAGATCTCCGCGCTCCTGCGTGAGACCTATGGTAGCAAGATCAAAGTATTCGGCACAGAGATTCCCCATTCTGTCCGGGCAAAGGAAATCAGCGCCGAGGGAAAAAGTATTTTTGCCCATGACCCTGGCGGCAAGGTGGCAGAGGGGTATCGAAATCTGACGAAGGAGGTGTTGAAACTTGAAAAGCAGCGCGAAAAAAATAGAGCTGGCCTCGGTAGATGATCTGTTCTCCACCGAAGAAGGCCGTCAGGATGCAAAGCTGGAAAAGATTCAGGAGATTCCGCTGTCTGAACTGCATCCCTTTAAGAACCACCCATTCAAAGTCAAGGATGACGAAGCCATGATGGAGACCGCTGACAGTATCAAGCAGTATGGCGTTCTGGTTCCGGCGATTGCTCGACCGGACCCGGAGGGCGGTTATGAGCTGGTAGCCGGACACAGGCGGCACAGAGCCAGTGAGCTGGCAGACAAGGAGACCATGCCGGTCATTGTTCGGGATTTGGATGATGATGCCGCCACAATCATTATGGTTGACAGCAATCTGCAACGGGAAAGTCTGCTCCCAAGTGAAAGGGCTTTTGCTTACAAGATGAAGCTGGAGGCTATGAAAAGGCAGGCTGGCAGACCGAGTAAAGAAAATTGTTCCCAAGTTGGGAACGATTTTGGGAAGAAGTCCAGCGAGGTTTTGGCAGAGCAAGTAGGTCAGAGTAAAAACCAGATTTTTCGTTATATCCGTCTGACTGAACTGATTCCTGAATTGATGGATATGGTCGATGAGAAGAAAATCGCCCTGAACCCTGCCTATGAGCTGTCCTTTCTCAAAAAGGAGGAACAGGTAGACCTGTTGGACGCGATGGACAGCGAACAGGCTACCCCTTCTCTTTCTCAAGCCCAGCGGCTCAAAAAATACAGTCAGGAGGGGCATCTGACTCTCGATATGATGCGTGTCATCATGGGTGAGGAAAAGAAAAGCGATCTGGACCGAGTGACATTTACCTCTGACACCTTGCGGAAGTATTTTCCTAAAAGCTATACGCCCCAGCGGATGCAGGAAACCATCATCAAGCTGCTGGAGGCATGGCAGAAAAAGCGTCAGAGAGACCAGGAACGATGAAAGGAGCCGCCTATGAGGGATATTTCAGCCCGTGAGCTGAAAGGACACAACATTCTCGCTGTAGAGAGGTTTTGGGATAACACACGCTGGATGATTGAGTTTTCCGTCCTGCGTCCCAGCACAGCTTACGGCAGCCCCGGAGAGGAAATGCGGCTGTTTTTGACCGAGGATGGGTATCAGGCTGCCCTGCAAAGCCAACAGCGCCGGGAGATCAAGATCAAGCGTTACGCTCGTGTGATTGAGGGACATATCCTCGATTTCAAACCGGGAAAACGCCGCCGCTCATAAACCCATACAACGAAAGGAAAGGAATGACTATGTGTACGGTAAAGGAAATTCAAGAAGCAATCCGGGAAGATTGCAAATCTCAGCATGACATGGATTCAACGGATATTGACCGAGTGATGCAAACACTTCCTTTCGCCCAGGAGGAGCCATTTACAGAGGCGCGTCCTCGAAAGCCGCTGTTTTGGTTCTATGCAAGAAAATTTGAAAAGTGTTGAACACCGCAATTCTTTGGAATGAGGATTGCGGTTTTTTTGTACCCAAAATTCGGAAGGAGTGAGGTCAATGGCCGTTTTTCGCATTGAACGGACCCGTGATTATACCGTGATGAGCAATCATCATTTACGAAATGCAAACCTGTCGTTAAAAGCGAAGGGGCTGCTTTCCATGATGCTGTCTTTGCCAGAGGACTGGAATTACACCACCCGTGGTCTTGCAAAGATCTGTAAGGAGGGCGTGGATGCCATAGGCGCTGCGTTGCGGGAATTGGAGGCTGCCGGTTACATTGTGCGGCACAAGCTGCGTGACCGGCAGGGACGCATCAGCGATACAGAGTATGTTATCTACGAGCAACCACAGCCGAAGAACCCGGATACGCCCCAGCCGGATACGGCTTCACCAGATACGGAAAACCCGGATATGGTAAAACCGGATACGGAAAAGCCCGCAGAATTAAATATAGAGAAATCAAATACAGAAAAAACAATTACTTATGGATCAAGTACCGATTCTATTCCCTTCCGGGAGCCAGCGGCAGCACAGCTGCCGGAACGGAAAGGAAGGGATGCGATGTCTGTCTCAGAGATGGAAAATTATCGGGATTTGATTCTGGAGAACATCGAGTATGACCACCTGTGCCGGGAGTTTACCACCTACCGGGAGGACCTGGACGAGATTGTGGAGCTGATGGTGGAGACCGTCTGCGCCAAGCGGAAAACCACCCGGATCGCTGGCAGCGACTTCCCCCATGAGGTGGTCCGCTCCCGTTTTTTGAAGCTGGATTGCTCCCACATCGAGTTTGTCATGGAATGCCTGCGGAACAATACCACCGAAATCCGCAACATGAAGCAGTATCTGCTTGCGGTGCTGTTTAATGCGCCGACCACGATCAGCAACCACTACACCGCACAAGTTAACCACGATATGTACGCAGGCGGCTGGTAAGCAGCCGCTTTTCTGCTGCCCGAAAACACCGGGAGAAAGGATTTTGCCATGAAACGACCTCTTGCCTACATTACGGCTCCATGGAGCAACAGCCAGTATGAGAACGCCGAGAACGCTGCGGCCTACTGCCGTCAGGTGTACGATGCCGGGTATTCGCCCATCTGCCCGGTGCTGTTCCTGCCTACCTTCCTCAAAGACGAGATTCCCCAGGAACACAAGGACGGGCTGGATATGGCGCGGGACTACCTGCGCCGGTCCCATGTGCTGGTGGTCTGCGGCCACGGCATCGACGAGACCGTGAAGAATGACATTGCCACCGCCGAGCGCCTGCGGATCACCGCCACCACCCTGGACGGTATCCTGGCCGTGAAGGGCCAGGGACGCGGGAAAGGAGGCGCACGCCATGCCTGAGCGTAAGACCGTGGGCCAGCTGATGGAGGAAATGCGCCTCAAAGCCGGGGCGCAGAACTACCACGGCCATGAGTACATGGATTTGGAGCGGTTTGCCGAGGACACCCGGCACATGATTATCTTCGATGTGCTGACCGACGATTCCCCGGTGGGCTGGAAAGATGAACGGACCCGCCTGTTTCTGACGGAGGCCGGATACCAGAAAAGCCTGGAGAACCAGGAAAAGGGCCACATCAAGATTCTCAGCCATGCCAAAGTGCGCCAGGGCCATCTGTACTATGACCGCTCCGACCAGCTGCGCTGAAAGGAGCCTGCCATGCTGAAATACCTGCTGCGGCGGCTGGTGGTCCCGCCTTAGTATCAAGTACCACCCCTGCAAAATCCGTGGAAAGGAGGCGATGACCTATGCAGGAGGAAGTGGAAAACAGGACTTTGACGCTGGTAGTCAGCGGAACAAAGTTTACCGGGCGGTTGATGAAAGCCGCCATCACCAAGTACCTTGCCCACCGCAAGGAAAAGAAGCTGCAAAAGCAGAGAAGCCGGGATACCCCCGTGATTCCCCACGGCAAGCAGACGGTGAAACAGCTGATCGGCCAGAATCAGGGCGTTTCCAACATCGAGATCACCGACCCCTCCATCAAGGAGTTTGAGAAGATCGCGCGGAAATACGGCGTGGACTATGCGGTGAAGAAGGACCGCAGCAGCTCCCCACCCAAGTACCTGATCTTTTTCAAGGGTCGGGACGCGGATGCCCTGACCGCTGCTTTTACCGAGTACACCGGGAAAAAGGTCAGGAAGGCGGAGAAATCCGAGCGCCCGTCCGTGCTGGCAAAGCTGAGCCAGTTCAAAGAACTGGTAAAACACGCCGTCGTGGACCGGAACAAGCGGAAGGAGCTGGAACGATGAAAAAGAAGCTGAACATCAAAAAGCTCATTTTGCTGAATCTGCCGTATATCCTGATGGGGCTTTTCTCCACCAACTTCGGTGAAGCGTGGCGGATGGCCGTGGGTGCGGACGCTTCGGCAAAAATGCTCTCGTTCTTCTCCACGCTGCCGATGGCGCTGACCAGCTGGTGGCCCAGCCTGCACCCGCTGGACCTGCTGGTGGGCCTGTGCTGCGGCGGCGGCCTGCGGCTGGCTGTGTACCTGAAAAGCAAGAACGCCAAGAAGTACAGGCACGGCATTGAATACGGTTCCGCCCGGTGGGGAACCCGTGAGGATATTGCACCTTACGTTGATCCTGTATTTCAGAACAATGTGATTCTGACGAAAACGGAGAGCCTGACAATGAACAGCCGCCCCAAGGACCCAAAGACCGCCAGAAACAAAAATGTGCTGGTGATTGGCGGCTCCGGTTCCGGTAAGACCCGCTTCTGGCTGAAACCCAACCTGATGCAGATGCACAGTTCCTATGTGGTCACAGACCCGAAGGGAACCATTTTGGTGGAGTGCGGAAAAATGCTCCAAAGGGGCGCACCCAAGCTGGGGAAAGACGGAAAGCCTATGAAGGATAAGCACGGCAAGGTCATTTATGAGCCGTACCGAATCAAGGTCCTAAATACCATCAACTTCAAGAAGTCCATGCACTATAACCCTTTCGCCTATATCCATAGCGAAAAGGACATCTTGAAGCTGGTAACAACGCTGATCGCCAACACCAAAGGCGAAGGCAAGGCCGGAGACGATTTCTGGGTAAAAGCAGAAACCTTGTTGTACTGCGCGCTTATTGGCTATATCCATTATGAGGCTCCGGTGGAGGAACAAAACTTCTCCACCCTCATTGAGTTCATCAACGCCATGGAGGTCCGGGAGGATGACGAGGAGTTCAAAAACCCCGTGGATCTGATGTTTGATGCACTGGAAACCGAGAAGCCAAACCACTTTGCGGTGCGCCAGTATAAGAAATATAAGCTGGCCGCCGGAAAAACAGCCAAGTCGATTTTGATTTCCTGCGGCGCTCGCCTTGCTGTGTTCGACATTGCAGAGTTGCGTGAGGTCACGGCTTATGATGAGCTGGAGCTGGACACTCTGGGAGACAGGAAAACTGCCCTGTTCCTCATCATGAGTGATACGGACGATAGCTTTAACTTCCTAATCTCTATGTGCTACACCCAGCTGTTTAATCTGCTCTGCGAAAAGGCGGACGATGTGTATGGCGGCAGGCTTCCAGTCCATGTGCGCTGTCTCATTGATGAAGCCGCCAATATCGGGCAGATTCCTCGTCTGGAAAAGCTGGTGGCCACCATCCGAAGCCGTGAGATCTCCGCCTGTCTGGTGTTGCAGGCGCAGAGTCAGCTCAAGGCGATCTATAAGGATAACGCAGATACCATTATCGGAAACATGGATACTTCCATCTTCCTGGGCGGTAAAGAGCCGACTACCCTCAAAGAGTTGGCTGCCGTGCTGGGCAAGGAAACCATCGACACCTACAACACCGGAGAGAGCCGTGGCCGGGAAACTTCCCACTCTCTCAACTATCAAAAATTGGGGAAAGAGCTGATGAGCCAGGATGAGCTTGCTGTTATGGATGGCGGCAAGTGCATCTTGCAGCTGCGCGGTGTGCGCCCTTTTCTTTCGGATAAGTACGACATCACCAAGCACCCTAATTTCAAATACACAGCTGATGCAGACAAGCGAAATACCTTTGATATTGAAGCATTTTTGTCTGCCAGACTAAAACTCAAGCCTGATGAGGTCTGCGATGTATATGAAGTAGACACGGAGGGCGTGTAATACGGTTCCGCTGAGAAAGGAGTGATCGTATCTATTTGCCGCAACTGCCCTCTATGGGCCATTGGCGTACAAAGCGGACAATCGC
>NZ_JAQEHY010000029.1:0-12952 GCF_027665985.1 Butyricicoccus sp. AM78-15b2TA | reverse complement strand
CCGCAAAGCACCGCAGTCTTAATTGTGCGGTGTTGCCTTAAGAGTGGAGAGTGAAGAACTTTCCACTCTTTTTCTGTATACCCGCAAAAGAGAAAGAGTGGAGAAAATCTCCACTCTTAAATCTTTTATAAGGCGCTGCTGACTACCGCCGCGACCTCTGTCTCACTGATTTCCTGCTCTGCGGGCACGGTCGGCGCCTTGACGTCAAAGCCGACTGCCTTTGCAAGCTCTGCAAGGGAGTTATGGACGGTCAGCGGATTCGGAATCTGATCGGAATCGCCGTCTTCGGTCTTGGCATCCGGGTCAATGATGATGGTGTCGCCGCTGACCTTTACCACAGCAGGATCGTTGCCGCAGAGCGATACGAACAGATCGACCGGAACATAGGTGCTGCCGTCCTTGATGATCGGCGCAGCGCCGAGCGAAAACGGTGCGCTCATGCCAATCATGCCCTCGATCGCCGTGTAGACTACATAGCTGTTATCGCCAATGCGCAGGTCACACTGTGTTTCCTTGGTGTTGAGGTTGATCGCCTTCTTTGCTGCGTCCCACTTGACGGTGTAGCCCAGTGCCTCTGCAACCGCGCGTACCGGAGCCATTGTGCAGCCATTTACGGAAATCGTCTGCAGGGACGTGGTCTGACCCTTGATAACAATCTTCATCTGTGCCTGCTGACTCTGTGTATTCGGCGCCGGAGAAATGACCATCGGCTCATCGTTTGCCGCCATAGCCGGTGCTGACATCGAACCGGCTACTGCCAGTGCCATCATCATAGAAATCGTCTTTTTCATAAAAATCTTCCTTTCATTGTTTGCGTGTTTTTGCCGTTCGCTATTGATACAATCGAGAACCGTAAAATGCTGCAGCCTTTTCAAAAAATTTTTCTATGCCTTACGCAACATTTTTGTTACATTAAATGTATATAGATCAGAAAACAAATTGATCCATAGAGGTGACATCATGACACCGACGATTCCAATCAGCCGGTTCCGGCGGCTGCTGTTTGCCGTCCTGCAGGCGGTCACGCCTGCGCGTGCTCCGGCGGCAGCGCACGCACAGCTTGCGCAGTTATATGATAGATGGGGTACGGCTGTGTTTCGTGCGGCTTATGCGTACTTACGCAACAAAAGCGATGCAGAGGACGTACTGCAGGACACCTTTCTGCAGTATATGCGCACTTCCCCGGAACTGGAATCATCGGCGCACGAAAAGGCGTGGCTGCTCCGTGTTGCCATCAACCTGAGCAAAAACAAGCTGAATTCGGCGTGGTTCAAGCACACGAACGCACTCAAGGAAAGCTATCCGTGCGATGACTTAGACAGTGACCTTGCGTTTGTGTGGGATGCCGTGCGTGCTCTGCCGCCCAAGTACCGCGAACCCATTCATCTGTTCTACCACGAGGGCTACTCCACTACAGAAATTGCACGCATTCTCGGTCAAAAAGAAAACACCGTGCGTTCCCTGCTGCACCGCGGACGCAGTATGCTCAAAGAGACACTGAAGGAGGCGTATGATTTCGATGAATAAGTACAACCGTTTGATGGAGCACGTCAATCCGTCTCCCGACCTCGAGCAGCGCCTGCACGATGCCTTGGATAAACCGACGGTGCGCAAACCGTCCGCCTGGAGAAGATACGGAGCGGCTGCAGCTTGTTTGGTACTGATTATCGGCGGCACAGCTGTTATGCAGATAAACCGCACGTCTGCTAATCCGGATGGTGAGGGAAAGGAACCGCCTGTCACCGCCACCGCGCCGCAGGATTACGACACGACAGACGCGCTTGCCGCTGCGCTCTCCTTCCCGCTGGCGCTGCCGCAGAGCTTGCCTGACGGTTATGCGTTCGATTCGGCATCCAATCAGTTCGGCATAGCCGTGGTGGTCTATGCGGATACGCAGGGTCATACGCTCAAGTACTGCATGGGGCAGGGCGAGGACGCGCTCGAAGGTATGAACCATGCCGTTTCCGGCGAGAAACTTGAGGGTACGGACGCACTGCTCTATGCCGAGACAGGTTATACCTCGGCCGAGTGGAAGGATAGCAAGTATAGCTATTGCTTTATCGCGGATGAAGCTTTCGATACCGCAGTTTGGCAGACTCTGGTAAACAGCATAAAATAATCTGCTAATTTACTGAGCTGTACCGCAGGGATGGGTTTCATCCTCACAATAATTTCTATTTACTAATTCCTAATTCCTCATTTTTCTGCTATACTATATAGTTAGGAACAAGAAGAAGGAAGGATACCATGACACTCTACATCAACGCCTGTCCGCGGGAAGAGTCGCGGACGGCACGGCTGGCGCGCGCCTATCTTGCACGCATAAGCGACGTCACTGAGCTGAATATATACGATCAGCCGCTTGTCCCGCTCGACCGTGAACGGCTTGCTCACCGCGAATCGCTCATTGCCGGCGGCAAATGGCACGACCCGATGTTCGATTATGCCCACCAGTTTGCTGATGCCGACGATATCATCATTGCCGCTCCCTACTGGGATCTGGGCTTTCCGGCACAGCTGAAAACCTACATCGAGAACATTTATGTCCCCGGTATTGTCAGCGCCTACAACGACCACGGACAGTCATGTGGCCTGTGCCGCGCCCGCAGTCTGACCTACATCACCACCGCAGGCGGCGCGTACGATCCGCGGTTCAGCTTCGACTATCTGACCGCTATGGCCAAAGAATACTTCGGTATCCGCGAGACCAGACTCATCTATGCGGAGTGTCTCGACATCTGCGGCAACGACCCCGAGGCTATTCTGCAAGCCGCAATCGACCAAATTGAAAGGAGCGCTGACCGATGACCGGAACCTGTGACGACTGCGCCTACAACGTTTACGATGATGAAATGGATGAATATGTATGCGAAGCCTATCTGGATGAGGACGAATTCTACCGCCTGATGCAGACCGGCAAAAGCTGTCCGTACTACCGCTCCGGCGATGATTATGAACTGGTACGCCACCAGAATTAAGGAGGAACCTTGACGATGACCGAACTTGAAAAAGCCACTTCCGGCTTGCTGTATGACGCCAACAGCGACCCCGCACTGCTCGAAGCGCGTGCGCAGACCAGCGACCTGTGCATGGATTACAATACACTCCGTTCCTCCCAGAAGGAGGAGAAAAACGCCCTTCTGCATGCCATTTTAGGCGCCTGTGCGCCCGATATTGTCATTGAGCCGCCGTTTTTTGTCGATTACGGCAGCCATACGCGTGTCGGCCGTGCATTTTATGCAAACCATAACCTTGTGATCCTGGACGCGGCACCGGTCACCATCGGTGACCATGTGTTCATCGGCCCGAACTGCTGTATCTCGACCGCAGGCCATCCGTTCGATGTTGCACAGCGCAACGCCGGGCTGGAATATGCCAAACCGGTCACCATCGGCAATAACGTCTGGATTGGCATGGGCGTGCAGATTTGTCCGGGCGTCACCATCGGCGATAACGCCGTCATCGGCGCAGGCAGCGTTGTGACGGAGGATATACCGGCAGGTATGCTTGCCATCGGCGTGCCGTGCAAGGCCGTGAAGCAGGTAGCGAATAAACCGCAGCGACGCATTCTCTGATGAATCAGTAATTGAGAATTTTATCTCCCATAGGGCAGACCACCGGTCTGCCCTTTTATTTTACCTCTGCAGAATGCGAACAGGGGAGGCCACCGGCCTCCCCTGCGAAACATAAAACCATATCGTCAATTACTAACTGCTAATTTATTGAACCGCTTCGACAGTCTCCGAACCGCCCTCTTTATAGGTATAAACGGTAAACCCGTCATACGTCCAGATGCCGTCCTCGCCTTCGCCCATGCAGCTCGGCGAATAGCTCTTGGATGTCGGTGCGCCGAGTGCGCTCTCGAGTGCGGATGCGGACGAGCCGACGTACCCGCTCGCCTGAGAGGCAGTCGGCTTCGCCGGTTCTGCAGGTTTGGTCTCAGCCGGAGCGCTCGCCGCAGGCTTGCTCTGTGCCGGCTTGCTTTCCGGAGCGGATGCCGCCGGTTTGCTCGTCGAGGCAGACGGTTTGCTCGTGCCCGCTGAACCAGACGGCTTTGCGGTCGTAGTGTTCGTGCTGCTCGTCACCGGCTTGGTTTCGTTGGTTTTATCCTCGGTTTTGCTGTCGGTCGAGGTCTTATCACCAGTCTCGGTCTTTGCGTCCTCGGTCTTGGTCTCGTCGGATTTCTCCTCAGTCTTCGCTTCGTCCTTCTTATCCTCGGTTTTGCCGGTCTGGACGGTCTGGCTCTCGTCCTTGGTATCATCCTGTGCGGTGTTGCCGCCGCACGCAGCAAGACCAAAGCAGAGCGTCAGTGCCAGCAGCATGGCTGTCAGCTTTTTCATAAAATTTCCTCCATATTGTTTATTTCTCCTGCGGATACTGATTAGACGGATTACGGTTCGGTTTTGTTCCCCAAATCCGGTGAATATCTGAGGCAACACCGCACAATTAAAGCTGCGGCGCTTTGCAGAAATTTTACGTCCTGACTTTGTTGCGGCTTCGCGGTAATACATCAAGTATTACCGCAAAACCGCGTCGCGTCAGTACACAAAATTTACTTGCAAATCGCTCTTGTTCAATCATGCGGTATTGCCTTGAAAATATTCGGCAGATTTCGCTCGACAATCTCGATGATGACCGTATCGCCCTCCTGCACCTGCTCCAATGGATACGGCATCTGCCGGGTGATGATCGCCTTACGAAAATCCTCCGCAAGAAACGGATGCAGTGCATTGCCGAACGAATCGCGGCACAGCAGCAGACGGCCGTTCGGCGCATTCTCCTGTGTGGTCTGCATGAGGATATCCTCGTCCGAGCGCGGCTGGTTCACATACGAAAACGAGGTCCGATACACCTGCGTTTCCTCCTTTTGCGTGCCCTTCGGGTACAGCATTTGGTAAAGATCGCCGCTGTGACTCCGCTCGGTCGTATATTCCTCATCCGTGAACGCCGTATGCGGCAGACCGAGCGTGTTCATCAGATAATCGTGTGCGAGCGCGGCGCCGCGGTTCGTCCAGTGCGAGTCGGTCTTATAATACAGCACGTTTGCGTGTGCGCGGAACACGGAGAACAGGTCGGCATAGTTCACGCCCTCCTGCTCGAGATACGGCAGCACGCGCTCGTAGCTGCCGTCCGCGTCCTCGGTCAGGTAGCGCGCAGGCATGTGCTCCGGGTAAAGCGAGTTTTTATTCGGCGCAATCGTAAACAGAAAGCGCGCGCCGCGGCTTTCGCAGTAGTCCTGCATGGATTTTACCGTCTGCGCCAGCTGCTGCGCCTCACTCTCGGTCAGCGTTGCGTGATTCTGATAATCATCGAGCGTTTTCGCGTAGTACAGCCAGCCGTCCGTACCGTAAATGACGTCCTCAGCAGGCGAGGTGCACAGCAGCCTGGTCTGCAGCGCGGCATTCGCGGTGACGAGCTCCTGCCGAAAGCCGAAATGGTCGGCAACATAATCAGTCAGGTCGCCGAGAAAGTCTGCGTTCCAACCGGTCTGCGCGTTCCACAGGCTCGGCTTGGGCGTGAGATGCTCATTGCCTGCCGCCTGCTGTTCGGGCAGCACGAGCATACCCGCCGCCGGAATCAGGCACAGCGACAAAAACGCCGCTGTAAACCATTTATATTTCATATTTCACCTCAAAATCGGAAGTAAATGAACGGATTAAACGAGCCTGCCGCAAGGTACATCATGCACAGCAGCAGCAAACCCAGAGAGCCGATGAACGTCACACTCTCACGTTTCGGCGTATGCTCACGGGCCACAGGCGTACACAGGAGCAGTGCAAGACACAGCGTCAGTGCAAACGCAGGCGTAAATTTTGCCCAGACAGCCGCTGTGCCCAGCCAGTGCAGACCCACGCCGGAGAACATCGCGGCATACATGGCACCCGCCTGCGCCAGCGTGTCCGAGCGGAACAGCGTAAAGCCGAGCACGACCACGAGCAGCGTGTACAGCTGTCCGATTCGTTTTCCCTTGAGCTTGTCCACCGGAATCGCACCGCAGTCTTCAAGCACGGAAAACAAGCCGTGCCACAGTCCCCAGAGGACAAACGTCCAGCTTGCGCCGTGCCACAGTCCGGTTGCAAAAAATACGAGAAAACGGTTGAGCCACGTCCGCGCATTCCCCTTTCGGTTGCCGCCGAGCGGAATATACAGATAGTCGCGGAACCAGCCGGACAGCGAAATGTGCCAGCGGCGCCAGAACTCCTTGATGGTGGTCGCGGTGTACGGATAATTGAAGTTTTCGCGGAAATGGAAGCCGAACATACGTCCGAGACCGATGGCCATATCGCTGTAGCCGGAAAAATCGAAGTAGATCTGCAGCGTGTAGCAAATGGCGCCCATCCATCCTGCCAGCATGCCGATTTCTCCGGCAGGCAGCGCGAACACCGTGTCCGCCATCTGACCGAGCGCGTTCGACAGCAGCAGCTTTTTGCTCAAACCGCAGATAAACCGGCGGATGCCAAGCGCGGTCTCCTGCGGTGTGGTGCAGCGGCTGTCGATTTCCTGCTCGATGTCGTGGTATTTGACGATCGGTCCGGCGATCAGCTGCGGGAAAAACGCGATGTACAGCAGCACCTTCTTGAACGAGTGAGAGACCGTTTGAGGCTCACGGTACACGTCGATGACGTAGCTTAACCCTTGGAAGGTGAAGAACGAGATACCGATGGGCAGCGCAATGCCGGTCAGCGGCAGGTGCAGCCCGCACAGTGCGTTCACTGTGCGGATAGCAAAATCCGCGTACTTGAACACGGCGAGCAGCCCTATTCCGCCGAGGACAGCAAGCGTGACGCCGAGTTTGGCGTACTTTCCTGCGGCCAACCGTCCGCAGACGTAGTTGAGCGCCACCGATGCGAGCAGCAGCGGCAGGTAATACACCTGTCCGAACGAGTAGAACACCAGACTTGCGAAGAGCAGCCAGGTGTTTTTCGCATCCACGTTCGACAGCCTGCGATCGAGCAGAAACACGATCGGCACAAAGAAAAACAGCGAAATTGCAGAACTAAATACCATAAATTAACCCTTTATGCACCGCAATTCCGTCTGCGGTGTTACTTTTTTGTCGATGTCGAATTGGCAACGGCAATACCTCCGCTGACCAACACAAGCGCCGCCAGATTGCGTACGGTGAAGATATTCTCGCCGAGCACGAGCGCGGAGAACAACGTGCCGAACACCGGAATCAGGAAGCCGAACAGGCTGACCTTTCCGACCGGAAATTTACCCAAAAGCGCCGTCCAGATGGTAAACGCGGCCGCAGACAGCGCGATCATGTAGCCAAGCAGCAGAACGCCGCCGAGCGTCACCCGACCGAGTGCGCCTCCGCCAGCCGCGCCGACACCCAGCAGAAAACAGCCACCGATAAGCAGCTGCCATCCGGTCAGCAGCATGGGATCACGGCCGGGCGTGTAAATGCGCGAGACAAGCGCGCCCGCGCCCGCCGAGACCGCGCTCAGCAGCACCAGACCGTCACCAGTGAGGTTGAAGCCGTTCAGTCCGCCCAGTCCGAGCGCGAGCACGCCCGCAAAGCCGCAGATGCAGCCAAGCGTTTTCCGTCGGTTGAGCTTATCATTCGGCAGCAGGCAATGCGCCAACAGCAGCGCGAAAAACGTCTGCGTGCCGGAGAGCACCGAGCCTTTGGTGCCGGTCGTGCCGCTCAGACCGATGTAGTAGCACACATACTGCAGCATGCTCTGAAACAGACTGATTGCCAGAATCGGCTTGATTTCGTCCCGTTTGGGCACGATTCGGTGTCCTTTCAGCCCAGTCACGAGCAGCACAAGAATTCCCGCCAGCGCAAACCGCCAGCCGGCAAATACAAGCTGCGAAAACGGCGCGTCAGCCGAAACAGCGAACAGCTCGTACCCGCACTTGACACACGGCGCCGCACTGCCCCAGAGCGCGGTGCATAAAACCGCCGGTAAATATAATTGACGTAACAGACTGCGTTTTTGTTCCCCCATTTTGATACTCCCAGACAAAAATTTTTATGATTGCTGCTATCAGTATACCATACTTCCCTGCGCTCCTGCAAGAAAGGGAGTTTTATCGGACTTTCTCTGTGGTACACTGTCCTCAGTAAAAAAGAGAGGTGAAGCCATGATCTACACTTGCGACACCAAATGCTGCCACTTTATCTTCTTCGGCAGCGCTGAAACCCGCGTCTGTCCGGATTGCGGCAAGCACAGCATCCGGCCGTCCACACTCGAGGAACGCGCTGCGTTCTTCCGCCGCCAGATTGAGTTCGCGCAGGAGCATCCGACCGGATAAGGCAATACCGCATAATTGAACAAGGGCGATTTACGAGCAAATTTTGCGTACTGATTAGGCGCGGTTTTGCGGTAATACTTTGTGTATTACCGTAAAGCCGGAACGACATCAGGACACAAAATTTCCGTAAAGCGCCGCAGCTTTAATTGTGCGGTGTTGCCTTCATCAAAAGAAAAACCCTTCCGAATGTTGTCCTCGGAAGGGTTTCACTTACTGTCTTCAGTTGTCATGTACGGTTACGGCTCCTCGTGTGATGTTTTTTTAATCAGACGATTACTTGCCGCGACGATTGGTACGGTTCATGCTCTTAGCGTTGATGTGTTCGCCTTCCAGTTCTACCATGCGAGCGTTTACCAGTCCATTAAAGAAGCTTCTCATACCCATAATCTTTGCACTCCTTTTCAGTGATTCAGGTGATTGTATTTTTGAGATCCTTTCCTGATCTCTGGTATTATAATACACTTTCCCTGAAAAGAATACAAGAGCAAGTTTTTATGAATATATCACAACTCAACCATCATTATTTTGTACAGTTTGCACAGTGCCGCTTGGCATCTTGTACATAATTAACCGAAACTACTTGTGAACTTTACATAATAAATCAGTGATACTCCTTCGCCAGTCGCTCAAACAGCGGCAGCGCACGCTCGATGGTCTCGGTTTTCACACAGTAAGAAATTCGCATATGACCGGGGGCACCGAAATCCGCACCCGGAACGACCAGCAGGTCATATTTCTTTGCGCGTTCACTGAAGGCGCGGTCGTCCGCCTCGAGCGTCTGCGGGAACAGATAAAACGCGCCGTCCGGCTTGACACAGTGATACCCCATCGAGGTCAGACCGTTAAAGAGCAGGTCGCGGTTGGTCTGGTAGACCGCAATATCGCTGGTCTGGTCGGCGCAGCGTGCCGCTACGCGCTGGAACATACTCGGTGCACAAACATAACCGAGTGCGCGACCGGCACCGCAGACCGCAGCGTACAGCGCCTTGCTGTCGGCGGCTGCCGGCGGTACGAGCACATAGCCGATACGCTCACCCGGCAGCGACAGCGACTTGGAGTACGAGTAGCAGATAATGGTATCGTCATAGAAATGCGGCACAAACGGCACCTGCACGCCATCATACACGATCTCGCGGTACGGCTCGTCCGAAATGAGGTAAATCGGGTGACCGTATTCCTTCTCCTTGCCGCGCAGCATGTCGGCAAGGCGCTTGATGGTCTGCTCGGAGTACACTGCACCGGACGGATTGTTCGGCGAGTTGACAACGACCGCCTTGGTGTGCTCATTCAGGCGCTGTTCGAGAGCACCGAAGTCAATCTGAAAATCCGCGATAGACGGCGGCACAATGACGCACTTGGCACCGGCACCGCTTTCGATGAACATTTTATATTCCGGGAAATACGGCGCAAACACAATAATCTCGTCACCCTCGCAGACGATCGCCTTGAACGCACAAGAGAGTGCAGCTGCCGCGCCTGCAGTCAGGTACAGGCTGTCGCCGGTGTAGTCCGTGCCGAAACGCTTGTTAAGGCTGTCCGCCAGTGCGCCTCGCACATCTGCGGCACCCTGTGCCGAGGTATAGCCGTGCAGTGCAACCGGATCACCTGCCGCTTCGGCGTAAATCGCCTGACGAACCGCCTCCGGGGCGGGTACGTTCGGGTTGCCGATCGAGAAATCGAATACGTTCTCGCGGCCAACGATCGCCGCACGGCTGTTCCCGTACTCGAACAGCTCACGGATCGTCGAACGGCGGCTGCCTAAATCCATCATGTGCTCATTTATCATGGTTATCTACTCCTGTCAGGGGTTCTCCCTGTGAAAATTACTGCCCTTATTATACCATACTATTTTATCAGAGTGAAGAGTAGAGAGTGCGGAGTGGAGCGTTTTCTTTTACGTTGCAAGAGAGCACGCTGTGCTCCCCTGCGGGATAAATTGTGCAGAGCGGGATGGTTCCCGCCGTTTCCTGCCAAATAACACAATAAAAAACGGAGAACAGAAAGCAAACGTCAGACGCTTATTTTCCATTCTCCATTTTTCCATTCTCAATCCGCCAAGCCGATAGCTGCCGAAAGCGGCATTGACAGCACAATACCGTGGCTGCGGGTCTTCATTCCGACCGCCTGCATCAGCGCCGTCATAACCTGCTGTTTCTCGTCGCTTCGCACCACGAGGAACACGATTTCCTTTTCGGCCTGAATTTCGATACCGAAAAACCGCTTGACCTCATTTTCCGCAATGCCGCGCGCTGAAATAACCGTGCCGCCGCGTGCACCGGCCTTGCGCGCCGCATCCATCGCCACGTTGGTATAGCCGCGCTCCATCACAACTGCTACAACGTCAAAACCGTCGTTCTTCTCTGTCTCGTGCATCCTGCTGACCTCCTTTTGCTCCTCGTCTGCAGCGGTCAGCAGCTTATGCCACCGCAGACCAATGCCTGTAATCGGAATGGCAAACGCGATTCCGCGTCCGGGATATCGCATTTCCAGCTCGCGTCCGAGCCTTTTGAGCAGGCGAACGCCGGTCTGACGGCTGACCATACACATCACAATGGCCTTTGCCGTTTCACCGATGCCAAGCAGGTCGAGCATTTCCGTGCGCGCCGTGCCGTGTGCCATGCACACAAAGTCCACCGGCGCCTGTTCCTCACGATAGATACGCAGCACCTTTTCGCCCTGCTCCACGTCAACAACGGCCGCCACGACCTCTACCGCGCTCTGAACCGTCATCTGCGGTCGGTTTTCACTCATGCTCTGCTCCCTCCAAAACGATGATGCTGTCCTCATCCTCTGCGAAAACATCGGACGCATCCTCGCTGTTCTGTTTCTTTTTATAGATGAGACCCAGCACCTGAATGGTAAGCAGCGGAGTCATGGCTACCATGGCTACAATACCGAAGGCGTCAGTCATCACGTTGCCGCCGAGCGCTTCACACGCGCCCATGGCGAACGGCAGCAGGAATGTGGTCGTCATCGGACCGGATGCAACGCCGCCCGAGTCAAATGCGATGCCGGTGAAAATTTTCGGCACGCAGAAAGTCAGTCCCAGTGCGGCAAGATAACCCGGCACCAGTATATAATAGATTGAAATGCCTGTCAATACGCGCAGCATAGCCATGCCGACCGAGCAGGCCACGCCGATGGACAGGCTGAGCATCATCGCTCTCTGCGAGATGCCGCCGTTTGTGATGGACTCGACCTGTCGATTGAGCACATGCACGGCCGGCTCCGCAGTTACCAGAAAATAGCCGATAAGCATGCCGAGCGGCACCAGCACCCATTCACGTCCGCTCAGCGCCAGCTGCTGTCCAAGATAATGGCCCACGGGCATAAATCCGACGTTTACGCCGGTCAAAAACAGCGACAATCCGGTAAATGTGTACACAAAGCCCACGCCGATCTTTCGCAGCTGCATGGCATGGAATCTGCGGAAAATCAGCTGAAATACCGCGCAGAACAGGATGATTGGCACCAGTGCGGACAAAACCTCGTGTATGTACGCGGGCAGCTCCACCACAAATGTGTGTGCTGCCTGACGGGTGTCCTCCACATCCGGCACGGTCACTGCCGTGTAGCCTGCACCGTTTGTCGGATAGAAAATGCCAAGCAGCAGCACCGCCAGCACCGGCCCGATGCTGCACAGCGCAACCAGACCAAAGCTGTCCTCCTGTGCGCCGCTATCGCCTCGGATGGAAGCTAAACCGACACCGAGTGCCATGATGAACGGTACGGTGACCGGTCCGGTGGTCACGCCACCCGAGTCAAATGCCACAGAAACGAACTCGTTCGGCACGAAAGCCGACAGGATAAACACCACCGCGTAAAACACAATGAGCAGCAGCGACAGACGAATCTTGAACAGCGTACGCAGCATAGCCAGCACGAAAAACAGACCGACGCCGACCGCGACCGTCCAGATCAGCACATTGTTTGGAATGGACGGCACCTGACCGGCCAGAACCTGCAGATCCGGCTCCGCAATCGTGATGAGTATGCCGATGATGAGCGTAATGAGTATCACGATGAACAGATTTTTCGTGCGCGGCAGCTGTGCGCCGATACCCTCGCCCATAGGCGTCATAGATACGTCCGTGCCGAGTGAAAACAATGCCATGCCGACGATAAGCAGCGCCGCACCGGTCAAAAACAGCACCATTGTGCCGACCGGCATCGGTGTGATCGTCACGCTGAGCAGCAGCACGATGATCGTGATCGGCAGGACAGACGACACCGACTCGCTGATTTTTTCTTTCAGAATTTTGTTCATTCTCGACCCCCTGCTTGCGATAAAATACCAATTTAGGCTATTATATCATACAAGGAGAGGTGAATTCCAGTGAACAGGGAATTCTTAACGAAAACAAAACACCGACTCTTTCGAGTCGGTGTTCGGTGTGCGCGATGAGTTATCTTCCCGGGCCGTCGCCAGCCAAGTATTGTCACCGTAAACGAGCTTAACTACTGTGTTCGGAATGGGAACAGGTGTACCCTCGTCACAATAATCACGCACTTACTTTCTTGTGAACAAGAAAGTAAGCAAAGAAAACTTTACCTGCGCTTACGCGCTCTTGTTCAAAAGAAACCTTATTTAGAAACATATTACTATGTTTGCTACTTTGTTATACCGTCAGCACTGTTATAAAAGATTGGTGACCCGTGGGAGAATCGAACTCCCGTTTGCGGCGTG
>NZ_JAQEHY010000028.1:13797-14066 GCF_027665985.1 Butyricicoccus sp. AM78-15b2TA | reverse complement strand
TACTTCCAGCCGGCAGGCGGCATCGCAATCGCCTTCGACGACATGAAGACGCTGCAGGCTCACGCACTCATGCAGGCTATGCACGGCGGCGAGTACATCTGCGACTTCGAGATGGGCGCCAAGGTTGACGGTATTATCAACGCAGTTCTCAAGTCCGTTAAGTCGGGCACCTGGGAAAAATGCTGAGGGAGGTAGCAAATCATGTTTAATAATGTAAAACTCGGCATTGCGCCGATCGGCTGGACGAATGACGACATGCCGCAGCTCGG
>NZ_JAQEHY010000028.1:0-13787 GCF_027665985.1 Butyricicoccus sp. AM78-15b2TA | reverse complement strand
CAGCTCGGCGGCGAGCTGACCTTCGAGCAGATGGTTTCCGAAGCGGCTCTGGCAGGCTTTCAGGGCACCGAGGTTGGCGGCAAGTTCCCGACCGACCCGGCCGTACTGAACAAGGCACTCGACCTGCGCGGCATCAAGATTGCATCCCAGTGGTTCTCGAGCTTCCTGTGCTCGACCCCCTACGAGGAGAACGAAAAGGCATTTATCGAGCAGCTGGACTTCCTCGAGGCTGTCGGTGCAAGCCGCATCAACGTATGCGAGCTGACCCGCTGCCTGTTCGCAGAGGAGTGCTCGATGTTCGGTGACAACAAGCCGATCGCCACCGACGAAGAGTGGGATAAGCTGACCGACGGCCTGAACAAGCTGGGCAAGATTGCTGCTGACCGCGGCTTCAAGCTGTGCTTCCATCACCATATGGCAACGGTTGTTCAGACCTTTGAGGAGACCAAGCGCTTGATGGACAACACCGATCCGCGCTATGTTTACCTCTGTTTCGATACCGGCCACTTCACCTTCTCCAAGGAGGACGCCGTAAAGGCGGCGAAGGAATTCGGTCCTCGCATCGGCCACGTTCACCTCAAGGACATCCGTCCCGACATGATGGAAAAGGCTTACGCCGAGGGCTTCAAGTTCCGCAAGGCGGTTCTGGAAGGCTGCTTCACCATTCCGGGTGACGGCTGCGTCGACTATCCGGGCGTATTCAAGGCTCTGCACGATGCACACTACGAGGGCTGGTTCATCGTAGAGGCCGAGCAGGACCCGGCAAAGGCAAATCCGCTCGAATACGCAAAAATGGCGCGCGAGTATATCAAGAAAACCGCAGGTATCTGATTACAGACTGTAAAAGCAGAGAAAAGAGAAAAGAGAAAACAGCATACGTGCTGACTGATAGGAGGAAATAAAAATGACTAAGATGACGAAACGAATTGGTGCAGCAATGCTTAGTACAGCGCTGCTTCTGGGCGCACTGACCGGCTGCGGTGGCAATACCTCGTCATCGACGGACGGCGGTAACGGTGCAAGCGCTTCTGCCGAGAATCCGCATATCACCGTTGTTCTGAAAACGCTGGCTTCCGAGTACTGGGCCTATGTAGCCAAGGGCTGCGAGCAGGCCGGCAAGGACCTCGGCGTTGAGGTTGATGTACAGGGTGCGACCTCGGAGACCGCATATGACGAACAGCTCTCCATTATCGAAACCGTACTGAGTGCAAGCGGCACGGATGCAATGGTCGTTGCACCGCTGCAGTCCGAGACGGTTGCAACCCAGATCGCAAATGCGGAAATTCCGATCGTTGCGATTGACACCAACGTCGAATCTGATAAGGTTCTGAGCTTTGTAGGCTTCGATAACGAGGCTATGGCCTCTATGGGCGGCGAAGCTGCGGTCGAAGCAGCCAAGAAAGCCGGCTGGGATACCATCACCGCAATTGGTATTGCGGGTGTACAGGGCGACTCCACCTCCGAAGCACGCATGGGCGGCTACAAGGCAGGTGTTGAAAAGGCTGGCGGCACTTATCTGGATGCGGAGACCCAGTACGCTGACGGTGTATCCGACAAAGCTGTAACCGCAATGGAAGCGATCATCCAGAGCCATCCGGAGGGTATTGCGATCGTTGTCTGCAATAATGACGACATGGCCGTCGGCGCTGCACGTGCAGCAGCTTCCTATCCAGCTTACAAGAACACCATCTTCGTTGGCTGTGGCGGCAATGTTGCAGCACTCGATGCAATCCTTGCAGGTCAGGAGACCATGACCGTTGCTGTTGACGGCTACGACGTAGGCTACCGCGGTGTTCAGGCAGCAGTTGACGCACTGAACGGCAAGACCCTTGATAAGTTTATCGCTTCTACCGCTTCTATCGTAACTGCCGACAACGCAGAAGAGCAGAAGGCGATCGTTGAAAAGAAACAAAACGGCTAAACCGAATTCTGTCATCACAGATCCATAAAAGCAGGCGGGCATATGTGCAAGCGTGTGCCCGCTTCTTCATTTTGTGAAAGAAAAGAGTGAAAAGATGAGTGAATACGTAGTAGAACTGAAAAACGCGACCAAGCGTTTTCCGGGCGTAGTGGCTCTGAAAAACATGCAGCTTTCCGTCAAGCCGGGCGAGATCCTCGGCCTGATCGGTGAGAACGGCGCAGGCAAATCTACGCTGATCAAGGTGCTGACTGGTGTACATCAGGCAGACGAGGGTCAGATTTTCGTAGACGGCGTCGAGCAGCATTTTAAGGACCCGAACGATTCGGCAGCGGCTGGCATCGCGTGCGTATATCAGGAGCTTAACATTGAGAAGCTGCTGAGCATTACTGACAACATTTTCATCAACAAGTGGATTAAAAAGGGTACTCTGCTGGATTACCCGACCATGCACAAAAAGGCAAAGGAAGTTATGGCTTCGCTCGGTCAGGACGTAGATCCGA
Source organism: Butyricicoccus sp. AM78-15b2TA (assembly GCF_027665985.1). Lineage (NCBI taxonomy): Bacteria > Bacillati > Bacillota > Clostridia > Eubacteriales > Butyricicoccaceae > Butyricicoccus > Butyricicoccus sp. AM78-15b2TA. The sequence goes on along the minus strand of NZ_JAQEHY010000028.1, from coordinate 11,366 downwards.
CCAAGCCGGCAGGTAACTTTGGTATGGGCGTACAGCAGATGATCGAGATCGCAAAGGCGGTTCTGATCAACGCAAAAATGATTATTATGGACGAGCCGACCTCCTCTCTGGGCGAGAAAGAGGTTGAGCAGCTGATGAAGACGTGCCGTGAACTGAAGGCACGCGGCATCGGCATCGTCTTTGTATCCCATAAGCTGGAGGAGCTGTTCGAGCTGTGCGACCGCGTTGAGGTTATCCGTGACGGTGAGTTCATCGCAACCAAGCCGATCGATCAGTGGGATAATGACTCCCTGATCACCGCAATGGTAGGTCGTTCGCTGGACAACCAGTTCCCGAAGGAATTCGGCACCAAGTCCAAGGAGCCGATGCTTGAGGTTGACAGCGTTGTTGAGGCAGGCGTCCTGAACAATGTATCCTTCAAGGCATACGGCGGACAGATTCTGGGCTTTGCAGGTCTGGTCGGCGCCGGTCGTACCGAGATTATGCGCGCGATTTTCGGCGCAGATCCGATCGACAGCGGCAAGATCAAGATCAAGGGCAAGGAAGTATCGATTAAGTCTCCGCGTCAGGCTATCAAGCATGGCATCGCGTTCCTCACCGAGGACCGTAAGGGACAGGGTCTGGTACTGGCTCAGACCATTCGCACCAACCTGATTCTTGCTAACATGAAGGGCTTCTCGTCCGGCTTGTTCCTGAACGAAAAGAAGATTCTCGAGGCAGGCGAGCAGAACATTGCGTCGCTGCGCATCAAGACCCCGTCGATCGATGAGATCGTAGGCCAGCTGTCCGGTGGTAACCAGCAGAAGGTCGTAATCGGCAAGTGGGTCAACACGGATGCAGAGATCTTTATCTTTGACGAGCCGACCCGTGGTATCGACGTCGGCGCAAAGGTCGAGGTGTACAATGTAATGAACAGCCTTGTCAAGCAGGGCAAGTGCGTTATCATGGTATCTTCGGAAATGCCTGAGATCCTCGGCATGTCCGACCGCGTAATCGTAATGCGCGGCGGCGAAGTAATGGCCGAAGTAGACCGTGACAGCGAACATTTCAATCAGGAAGACCTTATGAAGGCAGCTTGGGGAGGTAAATTAGATGACTAAATCGAAGAAATCCAGCAGTTTGATGTCTTATGCTGGTACTTTTGGCGCACTGGTAATCCTTTGTGTAGTTCTGGCGATCGCTTCGCCGAACTTCTTTAAGTATTCCAACATGATGTCTGTTCTCAAGCAGACCTCGTTCAATGCACTGGTATCCACCGGTATGCTGCTCTGCCTGATCACCGCCGGCATCGACCTGTCTGTAGGTGCGAACGCAACGTTCGCTGCCTGCCTTGCCGGTATGCTGGTTAACAAGGGCATGAACAACCCGGTTCTGCTGTTGGTTGTTGCCATCGTTGGCGGCACCCTGATCGGCTGGATCAACGGTATGCTTCTTACCCGTCTGCACCTGCCGCATCCGTTCGTATCTACCCTCGGTATGAAGAACGTACTGTGGGGCGGTGCGCTGATCATCACCAACTCTCAGATGGTATCCTTCTCCGGTAACGATGCAGTTATGTGGCTGGGCTCCAAGACCTTTGGCGGCTTCCCGGTATCCTTCATCGTAGTAATCGTTATCTACATCATCATGCACATCCTGCTCACCAAGACCGCTCTGGGCCGTTCCATCTACTGTGTAGGCGGCAACCCGGAAGCAGCTCGTCTGTCCGGTATCAACTCCGCTAACGTGCTGACTTTCTGCTACACCCTGTCCGGTTTCATGGCAGCTCTGGCTGGTATCGTTTCCATCGGTCGTTCCGGTATCTGCAACGGCGTTAACGCTATCCAGCCGTACGATACCGACGCTATCGCAGCCTGCATCATCGGCGGCGCATCCTTCATGGGCGGCAAGGGCACCATGGTTGGTACCATGCTCGGCGCACTGATCATCGCTGTTCTGCGTAACGGTTTCTCCCTGCTGTCCGTTTCTTCGGCAGTACAGAACCTCGTTCTTGGTCTGGTTATCATCGGCGCCGTACTGCTCGACGTTACTCGTGAGCGCATGGCTGCTAAGGCTCGCCGTCTGGCTGCTAAGTAATTTTTGACACTATCCATCTCTCTACTCTTTTTCACAGAGGAGTCTGCGGTATGCAGACTCCTCTATCTTTTTATATAAAATCAAAGGTGGACAATCTCTGTCCACCTTATTTGCTATAATATACCTGTAAACTACTGTTCAATAGCCAGAACATTCCGCACGATCACGTTGATCCGCTCGATGCTTTCGAGCGGGAGGTCGCGGATCTGGTCGCACACCTGTGCGATGACGGCATCTTTTGCATTATCTACCGGCTGCGGATCGGCGAACAGCTCCGCCAGTGAAATGTCGAGCGCCCGCACGATTTTCTCCAGCGTTTTGATGGTCGGGCTTTTCAGGCCGCGCTCCAGATGCCCGAGAAAAGCCGGGTTGATTTCCGCCTGTAAGGCCAGCGTTTCCTGGCTCCAGCCGCGTAAATTTCGGAAATATCGGATTCGCTCGCCTACATTGACTTCGCAATACATCATCGTCACCTGCCCTTTGATACTAGGTTATCTCGACAATTAGTATTGCGCAAAATGCTATAGGTATTGTATAATAGTATCTATAGATAGCTTAACCTGCTGCTCATAGAAATTACGAAGGGAAGGAAACGATTATGAACAATCAGGATTTGTTTGAAAACCTGTCCAGGGAAGGTATTCAGACGACGGAAGAACAGCGCAAAAATATCAACCGACGCATCAATGAAGTGCTGAACTATGAACCTAAAGTTGGTGTATTTGGTAAAACCGGTGTTGGCAAGTCGAGCTTGTGTAACGCTCTGTTCGGTCAGGATGTATGTGAGATTAGTGATGTAGAGGCTTGTACGCGCAATCCGCAGGAGGTTCTGTTGCATATGGGCGGCAAGAAAATTACTCTGGTGGATGTCCCGGGTGCTGGCGAGAATGAAGACCGCGATCGCGAATACGCACAGCTGTACAGCAAAATTCTTCCGGAACTCGATGTAGCACTGTGGGTCATCAAGGCGGATGACCGCGCCATGTCTTCTGATGAGGCCTTCTTCAAGCAAATCGTTAAACCGCATGTTGAGCAAGGCAAGGTGTTTTTCTTCGTACTCAATCAGTGCGATAAAATCGAGCCGTTCCGTGAGTGGAATGAAAGCGGTCATGAACCCGGTCCAAAGCAGCTTCAGAACATTCAGCGTAAGGTTACCGATGTAGCGACTCGTTTTTCTGTTCCGGAATCCAAGATTATACCGGTTTCTGCCTGTGAGAAGTACAATCTTGTCCGCTTGATTGATGAGATGGTATTTGCAATGCCGAAGGACAAGAAAATTACCATTGTCAACAGCGCTGCTCGTGAAAATGTTTCTGCTCAGGCGCAGGAAGACGCCAAGAAAGGCTTCTTTGAAACTGTGGGCGAAATTATTGAAAATGCTGTAGATAAGGGCGCGGAAGTAATCGGAAAGGTAATCGATGTTATCGATACCGCAAAAGACTTTATTCGTGATTTGCTCTGGTGGTTCTGATTGATGCAGATCACAATAACGCGCGAATATCATTTTGATAAGCTGTCTGCTCGTTTTCCCTTTTTAGAACACCTTCCGGAGGAGCTGCGCCGTCATTCGGGTCGCATATTTAACCGTGATGACCGCAAAACAGAGGATTATCAAGTATTGTTTATGGGCAAAAGCGGATATGGAAAATCTTCCACTATCAATGCGCTGACCGGGCATAACGCAATGCAGACAAGTGATATAGAAGCCTGTACGAAAGATGCATTTACCGTAGAATACTCACTGAATGCGCAAAAGACACGTTATCTTTCCTTTTGTGACTTGCCGGGTATCGCTGAGTCCGAGAAAACAGACAACGAATATCTGGCACTCTACGAAAATATGCTGTACCACTGCTTTTGCATCGTCTATGTTTTACGCGCTGATATGCGGGATTACACGAGGGATTTGGCACTGTTTCGAGAAAAACTGTCACCCTATCGCGCGAGAATAGTAATAGCTATCAACTGCGCAGATAAGGCGGAGCCGACATCTCGGGAAAGTACAGATTTGACTGGAGAACAGATTGATAATCTGGAACGCAAACGATCATCCGTCAGTCAGATTTTTCATATGCCCAAAGAACAGGTTATCTACTATAGTGCACGAGAACGAATTAACCTGGATGTGTTAATGCACCAGATTTATAATCGCATGACGATATAGCCTTTTCGCAGACGAGGGTGTGTCCAATAAATCCACGCACGGCAATGTTGTGCGATATCAGACGAGATTACCGTTCTGAAAATATTTCCAATACAAAAACAAACCGGCTCCCGGATGCCAGAGTGTGAACTCTGACGCCCGAGGGCCGGTTTTATTGAGGGGTGAAGAAAAGGTGAGTTATTTTGCAGGGAATTTGGCCAATCAGTCTGCCATAGTCTTGCGATGACGTTCTTCCAGCTCCTTCTGGATCTGCGGGAACTGCTTATCCAGCTTGAACAGCCATGCAAGAATGATCAGTACGAGGTAAATTGCAATTGGCGCCACGATGAAGATGATGCGGATGCAGCTTACCGCGCTTGCGGTCTGCACCTCGGCCATGCCGTTGTAGCCGCACATGGTAAGCAGTGCGCCGAAGGCTGCGGTGCCGAGACCGCTGCCGATTTTCTGACCTACGCCATTAGCCGTAACGTTGATAGCCTGCGTGCGTACGCCGGTTTTCCATTCGCCGTACTCGACCGTATCAGCCAGCATGCCGTAGATAACGCTGCTGAACGCACCGAAACCGATGCCTCGTAGACCCATCGAGATAATGAACGGCACGCCGGATGCGCATACGAGAGAGAGCAGCGAGCCGAGCAGCATGGATACACCGCTCAAGATTGCCAGCATACGCTTGGAAACGCCCTTGTCCAGCGCGATCGGCACGAGCAGCATGACCACAAGTGCGGGGAAATGGTGATACATGATGATGTTGCCGACCAGCTTCGCATCATTCAGAATATATTTTGCGTAATAAACGCCGACTGTCAGCGTGGTGACCTGATGAAGCACGCAGCAGAACTGCATGGCGAGAACAGAGAACCAGTATTTATTGTGCATCAGTGCCTTCAGACCGACAAGCAGCGGGACGTCTTCGCCGTTTTCGCCGCCGCTGGTTACGGTCTCGCGAGTCGTCAGGTAAACGATGGCGAATACGATAGCTGCAATCGTGCCGAGAATAGCGGCGAGCTTGATCCATGCACGCTGACCGCCGCCCAGAGCTTCAATGATGTTCATGAATTTCAGGGAGAGAACCGTCTGCGTTGCTGCGGCAATGAAAAGACGCACGGCATAGCAGGAGGAGCGGCTGTTTCGGTCATTGGTCATATAAGTCGGCAGTGCGCTCATGGCTGCATTTGCCATGGTGTAGACAACACTCTGAATAACGTTGTAGGAAACAAAAATGTAGATAAGCTTGCCCCATTCACCACAGTCCGGTACGGTAAACATCGCAACATAGGAAATACCGAGAGGGATAGCGATGCGCAGGATCCACGGACGCGCCGAGCCGGATCTGGCATGCGTGTGCTCCACAATGTTGCCGGCGATGATATCGCTGAAGCCGTCGAAGATACGGCTGATCAGGATGATCGTACCGACCGATGCGGCGTTTACACCGATGACGTCCGTATAGAAGAATACGAGGAAGGAGCAGAAAATCGTGTACATTGGGTTGCAGGCAATTTCCGTAATTCCGTAGGAGATTTTTTCTCCTAATGAGATGATACGGTTGCTCTGATTGTTTTCAGTTTTCATCATATTATACCTCATTCTGACGATATACGAGCTCGCCGTTTATCCGCGAAAAATGAGAGAAAAACTCATTCCAGATACGGCGGGACATTTCTTCTGTGGTTGCGTGAGGCATATCCTGCACGCGGGTGAAGCCGACTAAAGGCATACCGTTTTTTCGGTAGATTAGATCATCCCAGCGATCTTCGTGCAGATGCCAACCGTCCGCCCAGTCTGAAACAGGCTCCATCCGGTTCAGTCGGAGCCATGCTTCGAGAGAATAGGCGGTACGGTTGCCATCGACAGGACGATCCGGCACCAGAAAGGCTTCTTCACTGCCGCCGAACATCCAGACCGGAAGTAGCGTATCACGCCGCGCCGCGACCTCGGGCAGCGATAGGGGTTCCTGCTCCAGTCCGCTGAACAGAATGCCTGAGCAGGGAGCTATGGCGGCGAAGCATTCGGGCATAGCGAGTCCGAGCATCTGCACCATCAGCGAGCCGAGCGAGTGACCGGTTGCAAAAATTCGTGTGCGGTCTACAGGATAGTCTGCTGCGGTACGATCAATCAGATAACGGAAGAACGAGTATTCCTCCGGCTGTGTATCCTTGTGGAAGATGTTCCATGCAGGAAGCGGCAGATTATCACTGCTGCAATAGGCATTTTCCGTGCACATCTGGCCATATCCTGCGGTCGGATACACGACGATGAAACCGTTTTCTTCCGCTACACGATTCCAGCCGGAATGCTCCATATAAATCGCGCCGTTGCAGGTGTAGCCATGGCAGGCAAAGACCAGAGGTACAGGCTTGCCGGGCTGCTGCCGGACGCATTCGGGCACATAGGTATACCACTCGCGCAGCCAGCCGTCAATCTTTTCTATGTGATATTCCACATGGCGGTCACACAGCGGATCGGCATACATCCGGAGATTGCCGCCGGCGTCACCCATCCAGCGGCGGTGACGGCTGAGAAAACTGTTCCAGATGCGGTGCAGCATGCTGTCGCCTGCCTGTTGTGCGCAGCCGGGCAAGCTGCTCTCCCATACCTCGTATGCCGCAATTTCGTTATTGTGCGGATGGGGAACAGCGGCGGTGCGGCGATACGCGACCGTATCGCCGGAAAGCTGTACACAGTGGTCGGCACATATGCTGTGTTTCCAGAAACGCAATGCTTCCGGAGACTGTGTGCGGTCAGAGATCATCCATACCGGCAGAGGAACATCGCTTTTCAGAACACCGCAGCGATGTGTGGTGTCCTCAAATCCATCAAGGTTTACACAGGCGTCCTGTGCAGCCTTCTGTGCATAATCATCCGAAACCTCCGCATCAATGGTGCACAAACCCGCATATGCCGCAGGGTTCCACATGGCTGACATCTGTGCGATCGCCGCGCCCTCTTCGCAACCGTATAGATACAGGGACGACTCGTGCACATTGAACCAGTGCCGGTCGCTCAGCTCGTGGAAAATCGCTTCTACATAGGCGACATCGCCGTCTGCGCAGCCGTACGCTTCCTCGGTATGCCAGATACCGTTCTGGGGTTCCAGAAAGAACAGAATAGGTCTGCTGCGTTCCGGCTCGGCTTCCGCAAGCCATCGCCAGTGCGTTTTGTTCAGCAGATCGTCTGCCGTCCAGCCGTCGGGCGGCAGAATGAAAATACCTGCAGCGGCCTCGCGGCAGCCGTGCGGAATATGTACAAGATAACGGCGACGCTTACCGTCCACTTCCACCCATCGTTCAAATGTACCCTGTTTTGCAACTTGCAACGGATGTGCGGCATCAAACGGGAGTGTTACGTTTTGATACATGATACCACCTTTTTCTCTTTAACTTGCAGCGGTCCGGACATTGCTGATGATTTTATTATAGCGATTTATACGCATGGAGAAATACAGATTGTTTCATAAAAACACATTTTTCTTCACAGATTTTATGGACTTGACGGCAAATGAAAAATGTTTAGACAGAAACAAACTATTTATACAACATAAATTGTATAAAAAATCACACTGACAGATGCGATACATCAGATATCGCACTTGTCAGTGTGCAAGAGGAGTGCTTTCAGCTATTTAGTTCAATGGTGAAAAGCTGCACTTCGTGCATTTGAAGCTCGGTTTGCAGGTGAAATACACCTTGTGCATCCGGCATTATTAGTTCTGAACGATACGAGGGCTGTGCTGCAAGATGCAGTTGGCTGATGTCATCAACAGAAAGATCATTCGGTGCACCCCAGCGCAGCCATTGGTCAAAAGAAGAGCCTTGCTCGCGGGTGATGGCCGAACGCTGTATCTGGTGAGGCTGCGGTGTCAGACTGCTGATTTCAAGGTGTACCTCCATGACGTTATCCTCGCGGAACACACGGTATGCTTCCGCAGGCTGACTCAGGCGGCGGTAGCGGTGACGGTACAGACTATCGTAATCGCAGTAATGGAACAGGAGAATATGCAGTTGCGTGCGGCTGCGCGTTATGAGATACCAGTCGCCAGCGGCCAGCAGAGCATCTCCCATGCGGCGCAGAAGGCAGAGTGCCTGCCAGCCGGCCTTGGGCACGCCGTTATACGTGAAAAGGCCATAGCCACCGTGGAAAATATGTGTAAATGCACCGCGTTCCTCAATGAAATCCGTCAGTAGCCAGTAACCGAATGCCTGAACGGCTGCGTAATTCTCTGCAATGCTGTGACACAGCCATGCCGCCTTATAACAGGTATCACCGGAAAGATCGCGCTGCCATATCGTCGAGTTACATTCTTCAAGCCAGATAGGGGTCTGCTCACGGTCAATGGCACGCAGAAGGTGGCACAGTCGGCCGCACAGATTGCGGGTAAAGTGGCGGTCGCCGCTGAGTGTTGTAGGCAGAAAATCCTGAGCCACAGAGGTGTGCATGAATTCTGCATCGGTTTCTACATTGTGATGCGGATAGTTCTGCGTGGTAATAAAGTCGGGAAAGCATCCGTTTTCCACAGTAAACCGAAAGAAATCCGGCAGAATATCGGCATCCCATGCGATGCTGGCAAAACCGCCCGGGCCGCCGAATTGAAGTCCGGGATCAACGGATTTCACAGCCTCCCAGCTGTTTCGGTAGTGCGCATAGTATTCTTCATAGGACACGTCGGTAAATACCGGCACATGAATACCCATGACGGTAAAACGCCATGTCCGGACGGTTTCCTGTCCGTAGCGCGAGATCCAGTGACGGAGCGTCTGCACGATCAGAAAATGCCATTTTTCCGACTGTGCAGGAACGGAAAAATTGCTGATCCGGTTGAGAACGAAAATATCGTATTTTTTCAGAGCAGAAGGCATAAGACCCAGTTCGATATACAGTTTGAAACCTTGAGAGACTAGAAAATCGGTCAGCATATCCGCATAGAGAAAATTCGGCTTTGGCTGCCCTGCTTCATCTTCCTGATAGATCTGCATGTTGTCATCGAAAATGCCGTGAAATCGAATGTATTCAAAGCCGATGTCACGCTGAGCGCGGCTGATTTGCTGCTGCACAGCGGCCAGAAGTCCCTCGCGTGCATAGCCGAAGTTCAGCAATCGGCGCCACATTGGCTGTACCGACGTTCCGGTATCGGCGGCACTGACCTTGCAGGAATAAACGGTTTTGCTCTGAGATGCAGGTGCATCTTCCAATGGCAAATAACGAAACAGAGATGAAAGATCGTTATCCTCGCTCTCTTTCGTGAATAGAAGTGTATTCTGCGACAGGGCTTTACCACGCTCGGCCTGCTGCTTTTCGAACTGCTTCGGTGTCAGACCGTACTGCTGCTTGAACTTACGGATAAAGGTCGATGTGTTTGGAAAACCGGTCCGCATAGCGGTTTCGGTGATGGAGGTGTACTCCTCGCGGAGCAGTCTCAGTGCATGCTGTATGCGGAGATTGCTGATATAGTCCGTGATGGTTGTATGCAGATAACGGCTGAAAAAGCGAGAAAGGTAGTTAGGACTGACGTAGATCTGTTCAGCAAGCTGTGCGACTGAAATGTTTTCTGCCCAGTGATGATGAATGAAATTTAATACGTAAGTGATGCGGTCAATGGAAGCGTACGACAGCTGTTCGCTGCTGTTGTATTCGATGCAGGGGAAACTGCTTTCCAGAAACTGAAGCAGAGCCATGACAGACTCATTCAGCCGCTGCCGAGAGCTTCGATTGAAATACAGACGTGCGGTCTGTGCCATCAGGCGGCGAAGTTCATCGCAGACAGTCTGCGGTGCGGTTTGCGCATCGACAGCTGTGCAGCTGCGGCTTTCGGTCAGACAGCCGGACAGGTGAATATAATCCTGCGGAATGGTCAGCATCAGTGCCCGGCTTCCGGGAGCACAGGAAACGCGGCACAGCTCCAGCGGATTGACCAGACAGAAGCCTGCCTGTGATAAAACTTCGCTTTGGCCGCGAAGAAGAACACTGACCGAGCCGTAAAGTACGAATATCAATCGTGCGCCGTCTCCCCATAACAAACTGGGTTGTTCCTCCCCGAGTAGAGTGAAGGTCAGTTCCTTTTCACTACTGAAATCCGGTGCCATACCTGATTGTCCTCCCTTATATCGTGTTGCCTTAACTATATCGTATTTTTTCGTCAGGGTCAATATGGGATGAATATGCGGTGTCGTGCAGCGAATTTTCCCTTGCTCGCATATCAAATTCGCTCTTCGAAAAACTCCACAATCCCCGCTTTCAGCACCCTCCACTCCCGGCCGACCTTCACGGCAGGGAGTTCTTCGTTTGCGATCATCTTGCGGACCTGCTGGCGAGTTGTCTTGAGCAGGGCAGCCGTTTCTTTGACGGTTAGAATTTCGTCGTTCCTCATGCCCAGGGGTCCTTTCTCTGTGTCTGCGGAGCGGAAGAAGCACCGTACTTCTGCTCCTTGTAAATGAAGTTATGCAGCTTGCAGAACTTAACTTTTCTGAAACCATAGACACCGTCCTGGTTTTGTTCCGGAGGAATTTTGTACTTTTCAGAATAATACTGTAATTCTTTCTTGTCCATCTCGAATAAATGACAGACCTCAGCAATGGTACAAAACTCTTTCATGTTGTGATAGTCGATATATTTCATCGAAAATCAGCTCCTTGATATGGATTTAGATAGTGGAAACGCATTTCACCGCAATTCATGCTATCCTATACATATGTTGGTTATCTCACCGCAAAAGCTGCAATGGCTCCTTGAAAAAACAACCCCATGCCCAGCTAAATAACAAGGCATGGGGTTTGCAATTTACAACACAAATTTCAATTCATCAATTCCTGCCGTATCGCACATCGTCACCGGCTGCACACCCAGTTTTTCGAATTGCTTTCTTACGGTTCGGAGCTTATTCTCGGACAGCCCGCTGTTTTTCACAGCCTGTGCATAACTTTTGCAATCGGACAGCTTTTCGACCAGCAGCCGCATATTCTTCCTCGTAGCGGAGTGTTTGACGGTTTCAATCCGTGCGATGCAGTCAGAATATCGCACAAACGGCAGATTTGCGTGCAGTTTTTTCATATATGAGTGAATGGTTTTCTCTGACTCGTTCATCACGGTTTTCAGGATTTCCTTGTTGCTGCCCTTGACTTCATCGGAC
>NZ_JAQEHY010000027.1:0-14220 GCF_027665985.1 Butyricicoccus sp. AM78-15b2TA | reverse complement strand
CCGCAGCCGATCAGTGCAATGTTCAGATTTTCCATGATAAATTCCTCCTGAAAAAGTGATAAATTCGTGTTGTGCAGTTGCCTGCGTTATTTACGGTTTGTTTTGCTGCACGCGGCTTGCTCGAAGTTTTGCGTGCACTGCTCATTTCTGAGGTCAAGGTGATTATACATCCGCGTTCACGAGAACGCAAGAGGAAATTTCAAATTTCGTAAAAAAATTTTGCTTTCCGGCGGTGAGGACAATTCACCGCCGGAAAGCGAGGGATCAATGCACAAAGAGTGCAACAAGGGACAAATTAAGCTGCGATGCCGAGAGGAGAGAACAGGATATAGATCGCAACAGCGATAATCAGACCAATGATGGAAACTACATGACGGTACTTCCACGGGGTCAGATCAACTGCGCCGACGTCGTGAATCTCATATTCCTCACCCGGACGATACTTGTTCAAGTACCACATGATGAGCAGCTCGATCGGGAACAGAACAGCCATTGCGTACAGATAGTGGATCGGGTTGGACGAACCGGGATAGCACGGCTTGATCAGCAGGAAGGCGCCGTAGCATACAACGTGGAACACGGTGATTACCTTCGGCATATACTTCGGGATGCGCTTGAACATGAAGATGCCGAGGATGGTGCACAGTACCGGCAGGGATACGAACTGGCTCATAGAGTTCAGGAAGGTGGTAATGCCGCCGGCGTACATAACGAACGGAGAGATGACGATTGCTACACAGCCTGCGATGGTGCCGTAGATCTTGCCGACCTTGACGCACTTGGTGTCAGAAGCCTGCGGGTTGATGGACGAACGGTACAGGTCAAGGGTGAACATGGTGGACGCGGAGTTCAGCACAGAGTTGAACGAGGAGAGGATCGCACCGAACATGACTGCGGCGAAAAAGCCCATGACCGGCTTCGGAACGATCTCAGCGATCAGTGCCGGATAAGCAAAGTCGATTGCAGAGGAACCGGCAGCGGTCAGCTTGTCCTGAATGGACGGCAGGTAGAATGCGATAACGCCCGGAATAACGAGGTACAGAGGGCCGAGGCACTTGAGGAAGCCGCAGAAGATAGCGCCCTTCTGACCTTCCTTCAAGCTCTTTGCTGCGAGGGAACGCTGTACGAAGGACTGGTTGGTGCACCACCAGTACAGGTTGTTGAAGAACATACCGGTGATGATCAGCGGCCACGGAACTTCCGGTTCGGGTGCGTTCCATGCGTTGATTGCGTTCATTTTAGCCGGATCTGCCTCCACCATGTACTTGATGCCGTCGAAAATGCCATGGCCGCCGGTTGCTGCAGACAGTGCCGCGAAGCCGAGGAAGGGGATCATCAGACCGCCGATAATCAGACCGACGCCGTTGATGGTATCAGATACTGCAACTGCTTTCAGGCCGCCGAAAATCGCGTAGCAACCGCCGATGATGCCGATAATGATGCACAGGATGGCAACAGCCATGAACTTGCTGGTGCCGAGGATGCCGGAAATATCGAAGATCTGCTCAAATACGACCGCACCGGAGTACAGGATGACCGGCAGGTTGAGGATGGAGTACATGATGACGATTACGAGCGAGAACATCGTTTTGGTGCCCTTGCCGTAGCGTGCTTCCATCAGAGAAGGAATAGTCATGGCGCCCATTTTGAGGTATTTTGGCAGGAAGTAATACGCCAGAACTAGCAGCGTAAACATCGAGCCGACCTCCCATGCAATCGGGCCCATATTGGTTTTCCAGCTTTGACCGTTCAGGCCGACGAGCTGCTCGGCGGAGAGGTTGGTCAGCAGCAGAGAACCGGCGATTACCACACCGGGCAATCCGCGACCGGCGAGGAAGTAGCCCTCAGCTGTGTCGAGCTGCTCATCGCGGGTTTTCCAAGCGGAAATGACCGCAACAAGCACCGTGAACAGCAGGAAGGAGATGCCTGTCCAGGCGAGTGAGGAGAAGAATGACATTGTGTTACCCCCTATAAGTAAGATATAGTCTGTGGCGTTCTCGTGAACGCACATTTTGAAAAATAATTCCCCGTCGAAAATGCACTTGAATCATGGGTGATGTTCACTGCGTTTTCAGGGGATTTATTTCGTTGTCTATAGGTTATCACGATATCCTGCGCGTTTCAAGTCTTAAGAATGATATTCTGAATGATTCGGTGAACGCAACAAAAACACGGATGGTTTTTTGTGCGAAAGGACATTTATTTTCGTGAGCATGCGTGCAAAGGCGTGCACTATGTTGGTGAAACTGCACGAAAAATAGACGATTCGTTTGTAAATAAGCCGTACAAAAACGGAAACGCGTAAATTTAAACGGAGATACACGCAAAAAATAGTTGCAAGATGCGTGCAGTGTGCTATACTGTAACTAAAGAAAAAAGAATGTGGTGAGGAAACACCGCACAATGAAAGCTACGGTGCTTTCTATCATAGAATAAGGAGGAAAAAACATGGCTGTAACCGCACAGCAGATCGCGGAGCTGGCAGGTGTATCCCGCGGTACGGTAGACCGTGCGCTGCACAATCGAGGGCGCGTAAACCCCGAAGTAGCAGCGAAAATTCATAAAATTGCAGCAGAATTAGGGTATAAACCCAACCTGATCGGACAGGCGCTGGTCAAATCCCGCAGGGAGTTCAAGCTGGGGGCGATCCTGCAATCCGTCGAGACGCCGACGATACAGATCGTGCGTGCAGGCGTGCAGCGTGCCGCAGAGGAGCTTGCCGCCTCGGGCGTGGAACTGATCATGCGCGAAAACCGTGGTCTGGATACCGAAATGGTACTCGAACACATTGAAGAACTGGTTTCACAGGGCGTGCAGGGACTGGCTATCGCACCGAACAACTCGCCGGAGATTCGCCAGTGCATCGATGAACTGTACGAACAGGGCATTCCGGTCATCACACTCAACTCGGATGCACCGGGCAGCAGGCGTCTTGCGTTCATTGGTATGGACAACTACCGCGCCGGACAGACCGCCGCAGGCTTGCTTCGGCTGATGCTGCCCACTGGCGGCAAGGTGCTTCCGCTGGCGGGACACTTGAATAATACCGCACATAATAACCGATTAAACGGATTTATGGATACCATTAATGGCGAAACAGGAAACGAAATTGAACTGTTAGCATTTCAGCCATGTTTCGACCGGGATGACTATGCTCACGAGATTACGCAGCACGCATTGCGTGCAAATCCTGACCTGACCGGCATTTACGTTGCGTCCAACGGACAGGCCGGTGCGTGCGCAGCTGTAGAGGAAGAAGGCCGAAAGGGCAAGGTCAAGGTCGTTGCATTCGACCTCAACCCGATGAATATGAAGCTGCTCCAGTCAGATAGCTTGAGTTTTGTGCTCGATCAGAAGGCATTCGAGCAGGGATACCGGCCGCCGTTCCTGCTGTTTGATTACCTGCAGAACAGAAAAGCACCGGAAAAAGAACTGCTTTATACGGATATTGCAATCAAAACCAAGTTTAACAGTGATAAACCTGTGGGAGTGGAATAAGAAAGAACCGCACATTGTGCGGTTCTTTCTTGAGGCTGTCGAAAAACTAACGTTTTCCGAGCAGCCTCTCGCTCGAAACCACGCTTTCGAGCGAAACCGAAGAAAAACCGCGCCCTGACGGGCACATTTTTTCTTCCTTTGTATAAATTCCGAGATACATGCTCCCGGAATTTATGAATTTGCTTTGCAAATTCTATTTTATGCGTGCTGCCGCACGAAACGCAAAACGCCAATCTGACTTTTTTGACAGACTGAAGAAAGAACCGCACATTGTGCGGTTCTTTCTTATTAGCGTTGAGCGTGAAGAGCAAAGATGCAAATCAGCGTTTATTCTGTATTAAACTGGTGCAGATAGCCGTTATATTGGCGTTTTGAAGTGTATCTGCAAAACTTTTCGCTGCTGCCGGAGATATCGTTTCCACCTGATTGAGCACAACGATATCCGCTAAGTGTTCTGCGATAATGCCTTGCGCGGCCAGCTCCGGCGTGACAATACCGCTCATGTGTGCACCGGTGCGCGCACAGAACAGTTCCGGTCGGTGTACGGTCTGTTCGACCGGCTTTCCAAACCCGGATGCGCCCACGACGCACACGGTTTTGCGTGTATTCTCAGGTATGACCGGCTCATGCGAGGCGTGTGCCTTGAGCGGCAGCCGCTTGGAGCCGTCGGCCTCCACAATCACATAGTCAGCGGCGTCCGCGAGCACGGAAAAGGGAAGTGCCGGCGCGGTCAGCTTGCCCTCAGCGGCAGGCGTGCCCATGCAGATCACGCGGTGAAGCGCAAGTGCGCGGCGGACCTGTTCGATGTCATCCGTCACCAACAGGGGAATGCCCGCAAACGGCAAAATGTGCGTGGAAGTCGTCAAAATCACCGTTCCGGATAATTCTTCGGCCAGTATACGCAGTAAAGTTGTTTTTCCGCCGCTGCCGATCACGGCGGTTATGCCTTTTATCATGTGTAATTGTTCACATATTTTCATAAATCCACCTAATACAGCCATGTTTACCGTAGGGCGGGATGACCTCATCCCGCCGTTGTAAATTATCTGCATGTTGTTATATGCGGCGGGAGGTCACCCCGTCCTGCAGCCATGCTTTTATAATAGTATTATATCATGTCTGCCACACAGAAAAAATATTGACTTCACTCGACCGATACGCTATAATCATCGGTAGCAATCGTTATAGTTTGCAAAATACAACGAAGATAAACGGAGGAAAACGCCATGTTAGTCGTGATACGCGGTGCGGGAGACATTGCCACGGGGATTGCCTTGCGGCTGTACCGCGCAGGCATTCGTCTGGTGCTGACAGACCTGCCGCAGCCAACGTCGATCCGCCGCACGGTATGCTTTTCGGAAGCGATTCGATTGGGCGAAACAGTCGTTGAGGGCGTGCATGCACGCCGAGCCGATACCGCAGCCGAAGCGGCAGCACTGACCGAACAGGGCATCATTGCTGTGCTGGCCGATCCGGCGGCAGGCTGTGTGCAGGAACTGCACCCTGATGCCCTGGTGGACGCGATTCTGGCGAAGAAAAACCTCGGTACGCACATCACGGATGCGCCGATCGTCATTGCGGTCGGTCCGGGCTTTACGGCCGGCGTGGACTGTCACGCGACAGTTGAGACCATGCGCGGGCATACACTCGGACGGGTGCTGTATACGGGTTCGCCGCTGCCGAATACGGGCGTTCCCGGTGTGATAGGCGGCCATGCGGCAGAGCGCGTTCTGCGTGCCCCGGCAGACGGTTTATTCGAGCCGTGCCATGAAATTGGCGATCTGGTTGAGGAGGGAGACACCATCGCGTACGTTGCGGGAAAACCCATGAAAACCACCATCAGCGGCTGTCTGCGCGGTCTGCTGCAGGCTGGCGTACCTGTACATGAGGGTATGAAATCTGGTGACGTTGATCCGCGCGGCAAGCGTGAAAACTGCGATACCGCATCCGATAAGGCGCTTGCGGTCGGCGGCGGTGTGCTCGAAGCGCTGCTTCACTTTTCCAACGTATTTCATTAAAGTGTTATAAAATAAGTGAGAAAACGCAATGAAAAACAACCATTTTGCAAGATTTGCAGCAGCGGCTCTGTCACTGGCAATGCTGGCAGGCTGCGGCGGCGGTACGCAGAACACGGACAGCAGCGCGGCGGGCACGAGCTCTGCAGATCCGGTAGAACTGACCGTATTTGCGGCGGCCTCCATGACCGAGACCCTGAACCGGATCGCAGAGGACTACAAGGCGGTTGACCCGAACGTCACCCTGACGTTCAACTTTGCCTCCTCCGGCGACCTGCTCACCCAGATCAAGGAGGGCGCGGACTGCGACGTATTCATCTCCGCAGCGCCCAAGCAGATGAACGCACTCGACGGCTCGCTCATCGAGGACACCGACAAGAACCCGGACGGTCTGGACGAGCTGCTGGACGGCACCCGCATCGACCTGCTCGAGAACAAGGTAACACTGGCTGTGCCGGAGGGCAACCCGAAGGGAATCAAGAGCTTTGACGATCTTGCAGAGAAGCTGAAGAGCGGTGACGTGCTGCTTGCCATCGGCAACAGCGATGTACCGGTCGGTCAGTATACCCAGAAGATTTTCAGCTGCTACAAGCTGGATGAGAAGGCGCTGGCGGATGCAGGCGTGCTGACCTACGGCTCCAACGTAAAGGAAGTTACCACACAGGTAAGCGAAGGCGCGGTTGACTGCGGCATTATCTACGCAACCGACGCATTCTCGGCAGGTCTCGACACGGTTGACGAGGCAACTGCTGACATGTGCGGTCAGGTTATCTATCCGGCAGCCGTGCTCAAGAACAGTACGCACGCAGACGAGGCAAAGGCGTTCCTTGACTATCTGACCACCGATGAAGCAGGCAAGGTATTCGAGAGCGTAGGCTTTACCACGTTGGCATAATCTGATACAATAGAAAGGCGAGGGAGCAATCTCTCGCCTTTATTTGCAAAAGGAGACGATTATGGACTGGTATCCATTATATAACTCACTGCGTATCGCGCTCATTTCCACGGTTATCATCTTCTTCGCGGGGATTGCGGCGGCCTATTACGTTGCGCGTCTGCCGCGCGTGCTCAAAGGTGTGCTGGATGTGCTGTTCACGCTGCCGCTCGTGCTGCCGCCTACGGTGGTCGGCTATCTGCTGCTGCGCGTGCTCGGACCGAAAAGAGCCGTCGGCGCATGGGCGCTCGCGCATTTTAATCTCAAGCTGACCATGGTCTGGTGGTCGGCGATTTTCGCAACCGCCGTTGTCATTTTCCCACTCATGTACCGCACGGCGCGCGGTGCGTTCGAGAGCTTTGACGAAACGCTTGCCGACGCAGGCCGCACGCTCGGCCGCTCGAATACCTGGATTTTCTGGCGGGTGCGCATGCCCTGCTGCAGGCAGGGTATCCTTGCGGGAACGGTGCTCGCGTTTGCGCGTGCACTCGGCGAGTACGGCGCAACATCCATGGTGGCGGGCTACACGCCCGGACACACGGCAACGATTTCGACGACGGTCTATCAGCTGTGGCGCACGAATGATGACGCGCTGGCGTTCAAGTGGGTCGTGGTCAACCTTGCCATCTCGGCGGTGGTGCTGCTGGCGGTCAATCTGCTCGAAAAGCGGGAGAGAGGAGTGCGTAAGGCATGGCGCTGATCGTTAATATCGAGAAAACGCTCGGTGATTTTCACCTGAAAGTGAATTTCACTGCCGAGCGGGAAGTGATGGCGCTGCTCGGCGCCTCCGGCTGCGGCAAGAGTATGACGCTGGGGTGCATCGCGGGCATCGTGAGACCGGATAAGGGTCATATTGAGTTGAACGGGCGCGTCCTGTTCGACAGCGAAAAGAAAATCGACCTGCCGCCGCAGAAGCGAAAGGTCGGCTGCCTGTTTCAGCAGTACGCGCTGTTTCCGCACATGACGGTCGAGCAGAACATCCGCGCAGGCGCGCACGCCCGTCCGAAAAACGAGCGCGAACAGGCGGTGCGGGAGGTCCTGCACGCGTTCCGACTCGAAGGACTGGAGAACAACCGTCCGAGTCAGCTTTCCGGCGGGCAGCAGCAGCGGTGTGCGCTGGCGCGTATTCTGGTCGGGCAGCCCGAGCTTGTGCTGCTCGATGAGCCGTTTTCCGCGCTCGATGCGTACCTGAAATGGCAGGTGGAACTGGAGCTTTCGGACATCCTGAAAAATCTTTCGTGCGGTACGCTGTTCGTCACGCACAACCGCGACGAGGTCTACCGCCTGTGCGATACGGTGTGCGTGCTGAACAAGGGAAAATCCGACCCGAAGGAGACGGTCAAGGAACTGTTCCGCGCACCGGCAACCATGGGGGCTGCACTGATTTCCGGCTGCAAGAATGTCTCTGCCGCCGAGGTAAAACAGGATGGGACCCTGTTTTGCAAGGACTGGAACGTAACGCTCAAAACCGCACTGCATGTGCCGAAGGATATCGCTTATGTCGGGATTCGTGCGCATTACTTCACTACAGATGGCACGGAGAACGCCATTCCGTGCACGGTGGAGCGTGTAGTCGAGAACCCGTTTTCGACCGTGGTCATGCTGCAGACGACAGGTGCAGGCAGGCTGCGGTGGGAGCTGGATAAGGCGGTCTGGGAGACGCTTTCCGGCACAGAAAAGCTGACGCTGTACGTCCGCCCAGAGGACGTTATGCCGCTGACGGAGTGAGCAAAATGCTGGATAATCAAGGAAGAAATATTCGCTATCTGCGGCTGTCGGTGACCGACCGGTGCAATTTCCGGTGCCGGTACTGTATGCCCGCTGAGGGCGTGTGCAAGCGGGAGCACAGTGAAATGCTGTCGTTCGAGGAGCTGACCGAGATCGTGCGGGCGGCGGTTTCGCTCGGTGTCAGCAAGGTGCGGCTGACCGGCGGAGAGCCGCTCGTGCGGCGCGGTATCGTGGACTTGTGCCGCAGTCTACGTGCCATTAATGGTGTGCGGGAGCTCACCATGACGACCAACGGCGCACTCCTGCCGCAGTACGCCGCAAAGCTGAAACAAGCAGGGGTTGACCGGCTGAATATCAGTCTGGACACGTTAAACAAGGATAAATTTGCGTCGCTGACGCGTGGAGGCTCGCTCGCGGATACGCTGGCCGGTCTAGACGCGGCGCGGCACGCCGGATTCCGCGGCACAAAGCTGAATGCCGTGCTGCTCGGCGGCGTAAACGAGGATGAGATTCCGGCACTGGCGCAGCTGGCGCAGGACGGAGAATTTGAGGTGCGCTTTATTGAACTCATGCCGATCGGTGAGTGCGCGGACTGGCCGCGTGAGCGGTTTCTCTCTGCGGATGCGGTGCTGCACGCCCTGCCGGAGCTGCAGCGTCTGCCGAATGAAGGCGTTGCGGAACTATATCGAATGCCCGGCTGGAAGGGGAAAATCGGTCTGATTCGCCCGATGAGCCACCGTTTCTGCGCCGAATGCGACCGCATCCGCGTTACCGCAGACGGCAGGCTGAAACCGTGCCTGCACTCGGCGCAGGAGATTCCGCTGCGCGGTCTGCACGGCGAAAACCTTGAACGCGCACTGCGCGAGGGTATGTTCGGGAAACCGGTCAGCCACCATATGCAATCCGGGCAGCCGAGTGAAAGCCGGAGAGGCATGAGCCAAATCGGGGGATAAATAATGGGAAATTGAGAATGGAAAATGAGCCGATAAGGCTGCATTTAGTGCATTTATTTTTTCATTATAGCACGATATAACACTATGGCATTTGTAGGGCGGGATGACCTCATCCCGCCGTATACTAACGAATTGGAAGAAGAAAGAGTAGCATGGCAAAAGTAACAGCAGTTTGTATTAGTGAACATAAAGGAACAAAAAAGCACCCGGTGGAGCGTATCACAGTGAAAGAAAACCACGGCATCGTCGGTGACGCGCACGCGGGCAATTGGCATCGGCAGATAAGTCTGCTGGCGCAGGAGAGCGTGGACGAAATGCGCCGAACCGGTCTGACGCTCCATGCGGGCGACTTTGCGGAGAACATCCTCACCGAAGGGATTGACCTCAAGCATTTACCGGTCGGTACGGTGCTCCGCGTGGGAAAAACGCGTCTGCAGGTGACCCAGATCGGTAAGGAATGCCATAATGACTGTGAAATCCGCCGTCTGACGGGCAAATGCGTCATGCCGACCGACGGCATTTTTGCCATTGTGCTGACGGGCGGCACGATCATCGCCGGTGACGAGATCGAGGAGGAAAAGCCATGAAATGTATCAAAACCGAGGACGCGGTCGGCCATGTTCTGTGCCACGACATGACGCAGATCATCCCGGGCGTGAGCAAGGGGCCGCGCTTCCGCAAGGGCCACATCGTCACCGCGGAGGACATTCCGGTGCTGCTTTCGATGGGTAAGGAGCAGCTTTACGTCTGGGAGCTGCAGCCGGGTTTTCTGCACGAGAATGACGCGGCAGAGCGGCTGTGTGCGCTCTGTCAGAACGCCAACATGCGTAAAAGCGAGACAAAAGAGGGCAAAATCGAGCTTTCTTCGGACATTGACGGCGTTTTTCTGGTCGATACCGAACGACTGAACGCGGTCAACAGCATTGACGAAATCATGATCGCCACCAGACGCGGCAACGGCATCGTCCATCCGGGTGATAAGCTGTGCGGCACGCGCGTCATCCCGCTCGTGATCGAGGAGGAGAAACTGCGGCAGGCTGAGCAGGCGGCGGGCGGCACGCCGATTCTGGAAGTCCGCCCGTTTACACTGAAAACAGCAGCCGTTGTCACTACCGGCAGCGAGGTCGCAAAGGGCCGTATTCCGGACAGCTTCACGCCGGTTGTAGAACGAAAGCTGGCTGCACTCGGCATCAGAATGACCGAGCACGTTCTGGTCGAGGACGGCATAGAGAACGTCGCAGCGGCCATCGAGCAGATGAAAAACAAGCCGGTCGATATGATCCTGTGCACGGGCGGCATGAGCGTCGATCCGGACGATTCCACGCCGGGTGCGATCAAACAGAGCGGCGCGGATATCGTCACCTACGGCGCGCCGGTGCTCCCGGGCGCCATGTTCCTGTTGGGCTATTACGCGGACGGCCGTCCGGTGATGGGTCTGCCCGGATGCGTCATGTACGCCAAGGCCACCGTTTTTGATCTGGTTCTGCCGCGCATCGCGGCGGGCGTGCGGCTGACCAGACGCGATTTTGTTGCACTCGGAGAAGGCGGTCTGTGTCTCGGCTGTGAGGTCTGCACCTATCCGCACTGCGGCTTTGGAGGTATGTGATATGTCGTGTTCCGTAGGGGCGAACAGTGTTCGCCCACTGACCGCTAAAGTTATTACAGTAAGCGACCGGTCGTTCCGCGGTGAGCGTGAGGATTTGAGCGGCCCTGCCGTCAAGAATCTGCTCGAGCGGGCAGGCTACGCGGTCGGTGCGGTCGAGGTGCTGCCGGACGAGCAGCCGCGTATCGAGTCCGCGCTCATCCGTGCCGCCGACGAGGAGAAGCTCGCACTCATCGTCACCACCGGCGGCACCGGCTTTGCACCGCGCGATGTAACGCCGGAGGCGACTATCAAGGTCTGCGAAAAGCTCGCGCCGGGTATCCCGGAGGCCATGCGGGCGGCATCCATGCAGATTACGCCGAAGGCGTGTCTGTCGCGCGCGGCAGCGGGCATTCGCGGCACGAGCCTGATCATCAATCTGCCGGGCAGTCCCAAGGGCGCGTGCGAAAATTTGCAGGCCGTGCTCGAACTCGTTGAGCATGGGATTTATATCCTGCAGGGCGGGAAAGAATAATGGAGAATTGAAAATGGAGGATGGAGAATGAAATGTCAGATTTCAGTTTCTGCTCCGAATAGAAAACACCCCGAACCTGTGGTTCGGGGTGAGGCTGTCGCGAAACTACAGTTTCGCCGACAAGCAGGAACGGACCGTGGGCCGTTCCAAAGTCGTCCGAAAGTTCCTATACAGAAACTTTCTCCCTCCAGAAGTTCAAAAAGGGTGATACATGCTCCCCCTTTTTGAGCATTTGCAGAGCAAATGCTATTTTATGCGCGCTGCCGCGCGAAATACTGAAAACTGCTGACTATACGACTTTTTCGACAGACTGACCCCGAACCTGTGGTTCGGGGTGTTTTTTGATTGGGTTCAATTTCAAAAGAAAACGGTCAACTACTGTGTTAATTTTCCATTCTCAATTCTCCATCCTCAATTTTATATTTACTCCAAATAAATCGAAAACTCCTGTTTTTCGGTAACATACCCGACGATCTTCGCCTCCGGCACGCTCTGCTGCAGCTCATCCAGACAGCCTTGCGCATCCTGCTCCGGCAGGGCAAACAGCAGGCCGCCGCTGGTCTGCGGGTCGTAAAACAAATCCTGCAGGGTTCGTGAAATCTTACCCTTGACACATACGCCGGCTTCCGCATACTGCCGGTTGCGGTACGCGCCTGCCGGAATCAGTCCCATCTCTGCCAGCGGGTACGCTTCTGCATGATAGGGTACGTCGTCTGCACGAAGGTGCACGGAAACGCCGCTGCCCTGTGCCATCTCAAAGCTGTGGCCGAGCAACGAAAAACCGGTGACATCCGTGCAGCTGTGCACCGGATATTTCACCATAACATCACGCGCGGCCTTGTTGAGCGCAGCCATCTGGCGGTAGATGCGGTCAAGCACGGACTTTTCGACCAGCTCCGCTTTTGCTGCTGTGGTCAGCACGCCAACGCCGAGCGGCTTGGTTAGAATCAGCACGTCCCCCGGCTTTGCACCGCTGTTGGTGAGCACCTTTTTCGGATGCACGAAGCCCGAAACCGCCAGTCCGTAGATCGGCTCGGCACCCTGAATGGTGTGACCGCCCGTGATGATCGCGCCGGCCTCGTAGGCCTTGTCGTAGCCGCCGCGCAGGATTTCCTGCACCGCATGATCGTCCATGCTCTGCGCCAGACACATGATGTTGAGCGCGAGCTTGGGCTCACCGCCCATGGCGTACACGTCGCTGAGTGCGTTGGCAGCCGCGATCTGTCCGTACAGGAACGGATCGTCCACGATGGGCGGGAAGAAGTCGGTCGTCTGCACGAGCGCGGTGTTTTCGTCGAGAACGTATACACTCGCATCATCGCTCTTGTCATAGCCGACGATCAGACGCGGGTCGGTATGCGTGCGAAAGCCTTCAAGCAGGTGTACGAGCGTTCCGGCACCGACTTTTGCGCCGCAGCCGGCGCAGCCTGCAAGTTTGGTCAGCTTTACTTCGGTCTCCATCGAAAAATCTCTCCGTTTCCGTGATTTACTCTTCTTATTGTACCAAAATCCGTGCAGATTGGCAACCTTCATTCGCCTTGCATAGACTGGATGGGAGGGGATGCCATGGCGACCGTCAGCCTTTGCATGATCGTACGCAATGAGGAGAAGGTGCTCGCGCGGTGTTTGGACAGCGTGCACGGCATTGCGGATGAAATTTGCATCACGGACACCGGCTCGACCGACAAAACGCGGGAAATTGCCAAAAAATACGGCACTGTGCAGGTGTTCCCGTGGTGCGATGATTTTGCTGCCGCACGCAATTTTTCGTTTGCACAGGCGTGCATGGACTATACGCTGTGGCTGGATGCGGACGATGTGCTTCTGCCGTCCGACCGTCAGAAATTGCTTGTGCTCAAAGCGGAGCTGGACGGCACGGCCGATGTCGTCATGCTGCCGTACCACACCGGTTTTGATGAGCAGGGCAGACCGACGTTTTTCTGTTACCGTGAGCGGCTGCTGAAAACGTCTGCGCATTTTCGATGGCAGGGTGCGGTGCACGAGTGCATTGTGCCGCGCGGGAACATCCGGTACAGAGACGCGGCGGTGACACACCGCAAGCCGCCGTGTGCGTACTCCGACCGCAATCTGAAAATCTACGAAAACCTGCTCGCTAAGGGGGAAAAGCTGGATGCACGCGGCAGCTATTATTACGCGCGCGAGCTGCTGGCGCATAAACGGTACGCACAGGCGGTCGAAGCGTTTGAAGCCTTCCTTGCGATGCCGGACGGCTGGACGGAGAACAAAATAGATGCGTGCCTTGGTCTGTCGCAGGCGCTGACCGCCCTCGGTGAGCACGAGCAGGCAAAGCGGGCACTGACCCGCTCGTTTGCACTGGAGGTGCCGCGCAGTGCCGTATGCTGTGCGCTTGCAGCCCTCGAATATGCGGATAACCGCGCAAGACAGGCGGTGTTCTGGTACGAAACCGCCATTCGAGCCGCAAGCACAGCACCGCACGGCTTTATTGATGTGAACGCCTGTGCTTATGCGCCGGCACTCGGCTTGTGCGCCTGCTGGCACAAATTGGGAGACCCCAAGCAAGCCTGTGCCTGGAATGAAAGGGCAGCACTCGTGCGCCCGCAGTCGGCGGCGGTGGCGTACAACCGACGGTATTTTGCCGCGCAGGGTCTCACCGCAAAGCCGCCTTCGGCATAGACTGAACTGCCGGAGTTTTCCGGCAAATCGGAAGGAAGGGAAGAACGACATGAACGATCGACAGGACTGCTGCGGCAACTGGGAACGCCCGAGCGAACGCTGGCAGGAGCGCGTGTGCGATGCGGTGATGGGCAACGGCCGACCGGACGCGATGGGACCTCCCGGACCTCCCGGTCCTCCGGGTCCGCGCGGACCGCGAGGAGAAAGGGGACCGATGGGGCCAATGGGGCCGAGAGGCATTCCGGGTCCTCCGGGACCGCCGGGCTTCCCGGGACCCATCGGCCCGACCGGCCCCGCAGGTGAAGCAGGCGCAGTTGGCC
>NZ_JAQEHY010000026.1:0-14237 GCF_027665985.1 Butyricicoccus sp. AM78-15b2TA | reverse complement strand
GCCGCAGCCTACAACGCCAATTTTCAAAATGCCCATTGGAAATCTCTCCTTATAGAAACGTGATTGTTTAATAGATACGCTGCACTTGCTGCTGCAAGTGCAGCGCATGGTATTACGGTTTACTGTGCAACTGCCTTGCCGTCCATCTGGCTCTTGAGGGTTGCCATGTAGTCCTCGGCGGTGGTGCTGTCGATGACCTTGGTACCGCAGTCAACAAAGCTGTCTACCTTTTCGCCGTTGAGGTGTGCCACAACGGTCTTAACCGCCTGATAGCCCTGATCGTAACCGCTCTGTGCAACGGTCATGGTTTCGCCGCCATCGAGGATGGACTGTGCTGCGGTAATATTGCCGTCAAAGCCGATGAAGATGGTCTTAGCGTATGCCGGATTGTTCGCTGCTGCACGCGCTGCCGCGATCGCGCAGTCATCGTTGTGGCAGGCGATGATTGCCAGACCTTCCGGATGGCTCTGCATGATGCCCTCCATGCAGACGGTTGCCTTGTCCGCTACTGCATCAGCATACTGCACCTCGTTTGCGAGGAACGTGCCGCCAGCGCCGTCAATGCCCTCCTGGAAACCGGTGCGGCGTGCATCGGCGGTGGAGTCGCCCTGTACGCCTGCAATATAAGCCGCTTCGATCTTATCCCAGCCTGCTGCCTTCGCCGCCTCGACAGCCTTTTCGCCGCCGCTTGCCGCTGCATCCTTCTGGCCGATGCCGATGAAGGAGATCTTCTCCGGTGCATTAAAGTCCGTGTCGATTGCGAAGATGGGCATATCCGTGCCGCTTACCAGCGTGGAAGCCATATCGCCCTGCAGCGGTGCGATAATCATCGCGTCATACTTGTTGGCGTGCAGATCGGTTTCGATCATGTTCTGCTGCTCGTCATAGGCGGTTTCCGAGGTCGCGCCCTTCATGTCGAGCACTGCGCCGGTTTCAGCGGCGGCCTTTTCCGCGCCTGCCATCATGTACTGGGTGTATTCGTTCGAGGTGGTCTTGAACACGATGGAAATGTTGTAATTGCCATCGCCGCCCTCAGCCTGAGAGCCGTTGCCGCCGGTGGAATCGGAGGATGAGCCGCAGCCTGCGAGCATGGATGCCATCAATGCGGAGGAAACAAACAGTGCGCCGATTTTCTTCAGATAGCTCATAATAAATTCTCCTTTACAGATCAAAAAAATGTGATAAATGCTGGGGAATATGCTGTGAGATACTGCTGATTTTACGATATTAGAACTGTGCGTATTTTTCAACGTGTGCGCGGGTGACTTCTGCGGACTTCTTTACGTTCTCCTCCTGCGACATCTCATAGTATGCCGGACGGAAAATCTCGATGGTGCAGCAGTCGCCGTCAAAGCCGATCTTCTTGAGCGTATCAGCGTAGCGTGCATGCGGCAGGCAGTCGCCCTCGGCACCCGGCCACAGACGCTTCTCGTCGTTGTTGTAGTACGCGCCGCACGGCATGTCCTCGGTGCCGTTCAGGTGCCATACGAAAATCTTCTTGCCGTCCGCCTTTTCGAGGGTATCCCAGCCGGATCCCATTGCGTAGAAGTGGTACTGATCGAGCGTTACACCAACCAGCGGGCTGTTTACTTCCTCAACGATTGCGTAAGCGTCCTCGAAGCGGTTGATGGTCATGGACGGCTCGCCGCAGAACTCAAGGCTCAGGCGGATGCCGTGCGGCTCGCACTTCTTAACCATTTCCTTGAGAACAGCAACTGCATCCTCGCGGATTTCCTTGCGGGTCGGGGTCAGGCCGCGCTCCTTCATGTCCTTGCTCGGTACGACAACGATCATTTTGCAGCCGAGGATGTTGCAGCGGCGGATGATCTCGTCCAGCTCAGCCATCACGGCGTCCTTTTCCTCCTGCGTCTGCTTCATGTTGAAGAAGCACAGCGCGTTATAGGAAAGCATCTTGAGGTGGTGGCTCTGGAACCATGCGCCCATCTCCTCGAGGGTGATCTTGCCGGCTTCGAGGTCGCGGTTCAGGCATTCCGACTGAATGTCGATGCAGTCGAAGCCGTACTTCTCACACAGCTCGAGGTCCATCATAACACTGTGGTTCTTGCAGAAACGGTCATTTGCTTCATTAAATCCGAGTTTCATAGTAATTGTTCTCCTTTTCTTTTCTCAAACAGGTTCTTGGTTAGTTATTATACTCATGCGGCAATGCCGATGGGCGAAAACAGAATGTAGATGCCGATCGCCAGAATGATACCGATGATACATACGATATGGCGATACTTCCACGGAGTCAGATCGACTGCGCCGACATCGGCCGGAACATAGTCCTCTGTGCCGCGGTACTTGTTCAGATACCACATGATGGCAAATTCAACGACGAACAGCACAGCGATGGCGTACAGATAATGAATCGGCTCACCCGAGGTGGGGTAGCAGGGCTTGAGGATCATAAACGCGCCGTAAGCGATAACGTGAACAGCGGTGATGACCTTGGGCGCGTACTTCGGTGCCTTGCGGAAGATCAGCGCGCCGAGTACGGTGAACAGAATCGGCAGGGAAACGAACTGGCTCATAGAGTTGAGGAAGGTCGTGATGCCCTTGGCGAACATAACGAACGGTGCCACGCAGATAGCGACTGTACCGGCGCAGGTGCCGTAGATCTTGCCGACCTTGACACACTGCATATCCGAAGCCTTCGGATTGATGGCGGTGCGGTACAGGTCGAGGGTAAACATGGTCGATGCGGAGTTGAGCACCGAGTTGAACGAGGACAGGATCGCGCCGAACAGAACAGCAGCGAAGAAGCCCATGACCGGCTTGGGAACAACGGCGGAAACCAGTGCCGGATAAGCAAAGTCGATCGCGGAGGAACCGGCCGCCGCCAGCTTGTCCTGAATGGACGGCAGGTGGTAAGCGATAACGCCCGGCAGTACCAGATAGAAGAAGCCGATGGTCTTGAGGAAACCGCAGTAGATCGCGCCCTTCTGACCTTCCTTCAGGCTCTGTGCAGCAAGTGCGCGCTGTACAAAGGACTGATTCGTGCACCACCAGTACAGGTTGTTGAAGAACATGCCCGTGAAGATGAGCGGCCACGGCAGAGCCGGTTCAGCAGCATCCCACGAAGCCCATGCGTTGAGCTTTTCGGGTTCGGTTTGTACGAGGTACTTGACACCTTCTACGAGACCGCCGCCGGTGGTCTCGTGACCCAGCAACGTCAGCGCGAGGAACGGGATCATCAGACCGCCGATGATAAGGCCGATGCCGTTGATGGTGTCGGATACGGCAACCGCCTTCAAACCGCCGAAGATGGCGTAGCAGCCGCCGATAATGCCGATAACGACACACAGAATTGCAACAGCCTGGAACTTGCTGATGCCGAAGATACCGGAAATATCGAAGATATTCTCAAATACAACTGCACCGGAGTAAAGGATGACCGGCAGATTGAGGATGGAGTACATCACAACGATGACGAACGAGAACATCAGCTTGGTGCCGCGGCCAAAGCGTGCTTCCATCAGCTGCGGGATGGTGGTCGTGCCCATTTTGAGGTAGGTTGGCAGGAACCACAGCGCCAGCGCAAACAGCGTGAACAGTGCACCGACCTCCCAGCCGATCGGGCTCATATTGGAAGCCCAGCCCTGACCGTTTGTGCCGACAAGCTGTTCTGCGGACAGGTTGGTCAGCAGCAGCGAGCCTGCAATGACAATACCCGGCAGTCCGCGCCCCGCGAGGAAGTATCCCTCGGCGGTGTCGAGCTTGTCATCTCGGGTCTTCCACGCTGAAATGACTGCCACCATGACGGTGAAAAACAGGAAGCTCAGCGCGATCCAGATCATGGAACTGAAAAATGACATTTTGTTTCTCTCACTCTCTTTTGGGGAATTTTTCGGTTTTGTGAATGGCCTTGTTCACTTGACAATCACAGAATATCACAGTGGATTTCCGGTTGCAATAGCTTGGGCGCACTATCATTTATCCGTGCATTATATCGTGATTGTGCATATTAAGATTGCGAGTGTTTATGATATTATACACAAAAATAGCGCTATCATTGTATCATTGGAGATGTGCGGTACAACATTTTCGTGCAGATGTAACATCTGGCGCACGGCTGTATTTTATGATATAGTATAAGTACAGATAACGCAGGAGAGTGATTTTATGGTAACGATGCAGCAGATTGCTGACCGCTGCGGGGTGTCGCGCGGAACGGTGGACCGCGCCCTGCACCACAAGGAGGGTGTGCGCGAGGAAGTTGCGGAGCGCATCCGCGCGACGGCGCGCGAAATGGGCTATATCTCAAACCGCCTCGTCATGCAGCAGACGCAGCAGTGGAAGATCGGCGTGGTGCTCCACTCCGACCATTCGCCCTTCGTGCAGATGCTGTGCGAGCTGTTCGAGAGCTTTTCCGAGCGTGAGCTTCTCCCGAACATCACGGTCATCGTGCGCGCGATGCAGGACACGGATGTGCAGCATCAGCTGACGCTGATCGATGAGCTGGTAACGACCGAGCACATCGACGGCCTCGCGCTCATGCCGCTCGCGAACACGCTCGTGCGCGACAGGATAAACACGCTCAGTGAGCAGCAGGGCATCCCTGTCGTGACGCTCAACACGGATATCACCGATGCGAACCGCATCGCCTATGTCGGCGCGGACAACATCGCGAGCGGCCGCGCCGCCGCCGCACTGCTCGGCATGGTCATGCAGGGGCACGGCAGCGTGCTGCCGATTCTGGGGCAGCGCAGCGGTCACTATGCCGACTCGCAGCGTTTTACCGGCTTCAGCACCGAAATGGCGGAGAGTTTTCCGGATATCCGGGTTCTGCACCCGGAATGCTCGTTCCTCGACGAAAGCCTTTCCGAGCGCATCGCTATGCGCGCCATTCAGTCGGACAGCGAGCTGCGCGGCATCTATCTGACCTCCGCAGGACGGGAGGGCGTTTACCGCGCCGTGCACGCCGCACACCGCAGCGAAAAGCTGCACATCGTCGTTCACGATGTCACCGAGGGCAACATCAAAATGGTAAAAAACGGTACGGTCGATTTCATCATCGGGCAGGACGTCAAAACACAGGGCACGCTCCCAATCCGCCTGCTCTACGACTACCTCGAGCGCCACCAGTTCCCCAGAGAGCGCATGAATATGACGGATATTACGATTAAATTCCGCGGGAATGTGTAAAAATTCATGCTATTTGCAAATAGATTGCAAGGCTATAAAAAGAGCGTATAGCAAGTTCAAGCTATACGCTCTGAGACTGTCGAAAAACTTCGTTTTTCCGACAATCTGTGTTTTGACTTCGCAAAACACGGACGTCCGAAAGTTCCCATTCGGAAACTTTCTCCCTCTTAAAGTATAAAAACCGAGGTACACGCCCTCGGTTTTTATGAATTTGCTTTGCAAATTCTATTAAATGCGTGCTACCGCACGAAGCGTAAAAATTAAAATAATACTTTTTTGACAGATTGAGAGCGTATAGCAATTTCAAGCTATACGCTCTCGTTTTATTTTACTAATAATAAACCAATATTTTTATTATACACTTGTTTCGAGAAAACTACGGTATTTTGCAGAATCTGCGGGATTGCTGAAACCGAAAATGCTTCAAAATTCGGAGTAAGCAACCTTGGCAGCTACCCTCTTGCACGCCTGCGCCGCGCAGGCGCAGAATCGTTAAAGAAACAGCGTAAAGTTATATCTAATGATAATATAACGGAAAGTAATCTATAATAAAGAAAGAAAATATAACAAAAAGTATAAAAATACAATTTGACAATCCGAACTCATGGGCATATAATTAGAAAGCAAACTGTTTGAATTAGAACAAAGGAGAACGCAATGGAATTTTCCACCCATTACCTGCTCATGGCTGACCATGCCATGCTGCAGAAACTTGTCATGTCGCGCATCAAACCGCTCGGTCTGACCACTGGACAGCCCAAAGTGCTGGACTTCCTGCAGGATCACGACGGCGCCATACAAAAGGATATCGCCCAGGGCTGCCATATCGAGCCGTCCTCGCTTTCTACCATCCTCGGGGGAATGGAACGCGCCGGACTGCTTGAACGCAGCACACGCGACGAAAACCGCCGTACGGTGTATGTCCGCCTGACCGATCTCGGTTGGGAACAGTGCCGCCGCTTGAATGCTATCTTTGC
The DNA here is from genome assembly GCF_027665985.1 of Butyricicoccus sp. AM78-15b2TA. Lineage (NCBI taxonomy): Bacteria > Bacillati > Bacillota > Clostridia > Eubacteriales > Butyricicoccaceae > Butyricicoccus > Butyricicoccus sp. AM78-15b2TA. Next base: position 8,112 of record NZ_JAQEHY010000026.1, on the reverse strand, counting down.
AGCCGCAGAAGAGGAGGCGCTGCGCGGCTTCTCACCGCAGGAGATGCAGCAGGTACAGACCCTGCTCGAGCGTATTTATCGCAATCTAAACAACTAAAAGGGGATAAAATAGGCATGAAAGGTTCTAAACTCGGTATTCGGCTGCTGTATTACTTCGGTGGCTTCTTCGTCATGACTATCGGCATTGCACTGTCGGTCAAGTCCAATCTCGGCGTGTCGCCGGTCAGCTCCATCCCATACACCATGACCTGTGTCTGGAGCATTGAGATGGGTGTTGCGACCGTCATTTTCCACGTTATTCTGGTCATCCTGCAAATGCTGCTGATGCGCCGCCGCTTTGAATGCAAAAACCTGCTGCAGATTCCGGTCGGCATGGTGTTCGGCGCATTCACGACCACCTGCAACACGCTTGCGGCAATGTTTCCCGCGACGGACAACCTGATTATTCGTTTGCTGATGTGCTGGATTGCTACTGTTTTCGTTGCAATCGGCATCTTTTTCTACGTTCCGGCGGATATTATGCCGCTGGCCGGTGAAGGCGCTATGCTGGCCATCTCCACGCTGACCGGCAAGCCATTCCCGACCGTCAAAATCGCGTTTGATGTGTCCATGGTCATCATTTCGCTCATCACCTGCCTGATTTTCCTGCACGGACTGGGCAGCGTTGGTATTGGTACGGTTATCGCGGCGCTGCTTGTCGGTATCGAGCTGCGCATGATTACGCATCGGTTTGGTCGCTGGCGCGATAAGCTGCTCGGCAAACAATCCGAAATCTGAGGCAACACCGCACAATTCCTCGCAAATCGCTCTTGTTCAATTATGCGGTGTTACCTAAAAATCCCTCTCTTTCTCGCAAAAAAGAGAGGGATTTGTTTATGTTCTGCGCATTTTTAGCAGCCGGATGTCATCGCCGAAGAACCGCAGCGGCAGGAACTCGCCGAGCAGGCGGGAGGCCACGGCAGGCGAGTATTTCTCGCTGAGCGTTTCCGGCAGCAAGTTGGTGTTGATGATCATGGGGCGCTTAGCCATCAGGCGGTTGTTGATCAGGTTGTACAGCGCGGAAACCGTAAAGGCAGTACCCATTTCGGTGCCCATATCGTCGATAATGAGCAGGTCGGCGCGCTCGTAGCGTGCAGCGCGTTCTGCGGCGGCTTCGCCGTCACCGGAGCCGAATTTGATGGTCTCATACGCGGCCACAATGTTGATGGCGGTGTCGTAGGCCACGGAAAATCCGCGTGCAGAGACCGCCTCGGCAATGCAGGTAGAGAGAAAGGTCTTGCCCAAACCGGTCGAGCCGAACAGCAGCAGATTGGGGGAATCCTTGCTGAATTTTGCGGCATAAGTCTTGCATTCGCCCAGATTATATTCCATATTTTCGCGCGGCGAAATACCGCTGCGGCCATCCGGGCGGGTGGAGTAAAAGCTCATGTCGAACTTGGAAAAGTTCTGATCGGCAATCGGCAGCACCGAGGAAAGCTGCTCCTTGAGCAGCTTGGCGTAGCGCGCCTTGACGCACTCGCAGGTCGCACTGCCGGCATAGCCGGTGTCGCCGCATTTCGGGCACAGCGGCTTGTCGGTCAGATAATCGGCGGGAAGTCCAAGCTGCCGGAGCAGGTCGCCGCGTTCCTCCTGCAGACCGAGATTGCGGTCGCGCAGCTTTTCGATTGCAGCAGTCGGGTCTCCGCCGGACTCCATTGCGGCCCGCAGAACGGACGCTGCCGTGGTGCTCAGCTCGCGGTCGATTGCGCGGATACGCGGCTCGCGTGTGTAAATCTCACGCCGGCGCGCTTCCAGCTCCTCGGTGTGAGCCGTGCGCTCGCGTTCCAGCTCGCGCCGTGCGGCGGCGAGCAGTTTTTTATCGTATGCCATAGGTTATTCCTCCGTGTTGCGGCGATGACTGCGCACGCGTGCAGCCCAGTCCTGCTCCCAAGCGGCGAGCGTGGCGCTGTCGGTCGGCTGTGCGGGTGTCTGACCGACGGCGGCAGGCACGGCAGACACGGCAGACGTGCGGGTTTCCGGCTCGAGAGCGGTGATTTCGCTGACCGTATGTACGCCCGCATTGTCCCATCGGCGCAGAATGCCGAGCGTGTAATCCAGACTTTTGTGTCCCTGCTTTTGACCGGTGCGGTGCACCGCCAGCTCCACTGCGTCGGCAGGGAAGCCGTGCGCCAGTGCAAAGCGGCAGACGCGCTGCTCCTTGGGCGCAGGCTGCTCGATATCCGCACCGAGTGCACGGTAGATCGCCTCGCTGAGCGGTTTTTCATCCGCGCGGCGTGTCAGGTACTGCTGGGCCGCCTGCGCGGTGACAATGCCCATATCGGCCCACTGGTTGGCTTCTCGGCGCAGATCGGTCGTGCGGACCGTGCCCTTTTCGCTTTTCAGATAGCTGAGCAGCTCAATCGTTGCGCCTGCGTCCAGACCGAGATAGTCGTAAATGGTCAGCAGACAGCGCAGCTGGCCCTCGGTCAGCGCACGGCCTGTAATGCCCTCTGCTGCGTCACAAAGGCCGGAGAAGGTCTGGTCATCCAGACGGGCGTGGCGCAGCTCATCGCCGGTGTAGCGCGGTGCTTCGGCGGATTTGTCGGTTGTTGTTTTGGTTTTTTCCGTCGGCGCGATCAGGTTGTTGAGCGTGAATGCCGCACGTTCGTAGCGGTCGGCGCTCAGACGCAGGGCGCGCGCTGCAGCGGAGCCGTCCGTGCCGCCGTGCCGCAGGATATAAAGATACAGCAGCGCCGCATCGCCGTCGCCGACCGCGATCAGCTTGTCGAGCATGTCGCAGCGTGCTACGCGCAGTTCGCCCTCGGGCAGCAGCACAGAGGTCATGGGCTTGTCCTTCTTTCCGGTGGATTTTGGTGTACCCCTCATTATAGCATAAATCCCTCTTCATTTGAAGAGGGAAGAATTGTGCGGCTATAGGTAAAATCGAGGGAAACATCAGTTTTCGGCGCAGCCAGTACAACGGCCCGCGGTTATTCTCTCACCGAACCTCAGCAGAGCATCTGTGAAGGAGGTGAGTGCGATAGTTGTAACGTATGGAGAATGGTTCCAGTTACTTACCTTTTTTGTCGCTTTTGCGTCCTTGTTGATTCAAGTAAGCAAAAAGAAATGACCGCCCTACCTCACAAGTATGCGGTCAATTTCTTTTGACTAAAACGTGAGAGAGTAACCGTCAACCGGCTGCGCTCTTTTTCTATCTTCATTATAGTAGTTTTAAGGGGAAAGTCAATATGGTTTATTTGCGTGATTTGCGGTGATTATTATCATATAAACCGAGATATTGCCGTCGAATTGTCCGCTTACGCAGGCAAATCACGGTTCGGCGAAGCTGACTGCAGCCTTCGCAAATATCTTTGCTCCAAGAGAGTGAAACATCCCATTTGGTATAGCAGGTGCCCTCCAGACGGTTGAGACAATCCAGACAAAATTCAGCCACAAGCTCACCTCACGCACATTATACTCAATATATTGGGCATAGTCAATATATTAGGTCGTGTTATGGTGTGCGTGAGGTGATCGTACATGATCAGTTACGCTCCGTTTTACCGGACGCTTTTAGAAAAAGGCGTTACAGAATACCATTTAATTTACAAACAGGGCTTTTCCGCCAATATTCTGCACCGCATGAAGCACGGTAAAACAATCACACTGAAAACGCTGGATACACTGTGCTTTATCCTAAACTGCAGTGTTTCGGACATTATCGAGTATATCCCGGATGAATAAAAAGGCTTCGGAGCACTGCTCCGAAGCCTTTTTTCTCTATTTCAGCCGAGATTCAATTACAGAATCTTCTCTTCCGGCTTAACGTCCTTCATGGACAGGTTTACACGGCCCTTGTCGTCGATCTCCATGACCTTAACCCAAACCATGTCGCCTTCCTTGACAGCGTCCTCAACCTTCTCGATGCGGTGGTCAGCCATCTTGGAGATGTGAACCATGCCGTCCTTGCCCGGCAGCAGGTTTACGAATGCGCCGAAGTTCATCAGGCGGACAACCTTGCCGTAGTAGATTTCGCCCGGCTCCGGCTCCTTGACGATCGCTTCGATCATCTTCTTCGCCTTGTCAGCGTCGGTTGCCTTAACAGCAGCGATGGTAACGGTGCCGTCGTCCTCGATGTCAACCTTGGCACCGGACTCAGCAACGATGTTCTGGATTACAGAACCGCCCTTGCCGATAACCTCGCGGATCTTGTCCGGATTGATGTGCATGGTGGTCATCTTCGGTGCCCAGTCGGAAACGTCCTCACGCGGCTGCGGGATAGCCTTGAGCATGATCTCGTCCAGAATGCCGTAGCGGGCTACGCGGCACTTCTCGAACGCCTGCTTGATGATGTTCGGGGTCAGACCGTCAACCTTGATATCAACCTGAATTGCGGTGATGCCCTTCTTGGTACCTGCTACCTTGAAGTCCATATCGCCGTAGAAGTCCTCAACGCCCTGAATATCGGTGAAGGTGGTCTCCTGACCGCCATCGGTGATCAGACCGCAGGAAATACCGGCAACCGGTGCCTTGATCGGAACACCGGCATCCATCAGAGCCAGCGTGGAGCCGCAGACAGAGCCCTGAGAGGTGGAACCGTTAGAGGAAATAACCTCGGAAACCAGACGCAGCGCGTACGGGAACTCGCTTACCGGCGGGATAACCGGCAGCAGAGCGCGCTCAGCCAGAGCACCGTGGCCGATCTCACGACGGCCGGGACCGCGGGACGGACGGGTTTCGCCAACAGAGAAGGACGGGAAGTTGTAGTGGTGGATATAGCGCTTCTCCTTCTCCTCGAAGATGGTGTCCAGCTCCTGCGCATCGCCCAGAGTGCCCAGGGTGCAGAGCGTCAGAACCTGGGTCTGACCGCGGGTGAACATGCCGGAACCGTGTACGCGCGGCAGAACGTGAACCTCGGCAGCCAGCGGACGAACCTCTTCCATGCCACGGCCGTCTACGCGCTTGCCGTTTGCCAGCCAGCGGCGAACGATCTTCTTCTGCAGCTTGTCTACGCACTCGCCAAGGTTAGCGCCGTGCTCTTCCTTGTACTCCTCGTCCAGAGTTGCTTCAAACTCGTCAACGATAGCACGAACGCCGGCGTCACGAACGGTCTTGTCGTCGGTATCCATAGCAACCTCGAACTTGTCATTGCAAGCTGCCTCGAGCTTGTCGAACAGATCGTGGTCGATGTCATGATGCTCATACTCGAACTTCGGCTTGCCGATCTCGTCCTTGATGGACTGGATGAACGCGCAAACCTTTTTCAGCTCCTCATGAGCCTCCATGAGGGCGTTAAACATATCGTCCTCCGGAACTTCCTTTGCACCGGCCTCGATCATAACGATCTTGTCCTTGGTAGCACACAGGGTAACGTCCATCTCGGAAGCAGCGCGCTGCTCGGAGGTCGGGTTGATAACGGTCTTGCCGTCAACGATGCCAACCTGGCAGCCGGCTACAACGTAGTCGAACGGAATATCAGAGATAGAAACTGCGATGGAAGCGCCCAGCAGAGCAACTACCTCCGGGGAGTTGTCGTAGTCGTTCTCCAGAACGGTGCAGACGATGGAAACGTCGTTGCGCAGGTCCTTCGGGAACAGCGGACGCATCGGACGGTCGATCTGACGAGAGGACAGGATCGCCTTCTCGGACGGACGGCCCTCACGGCGCATGAACGAGCCGGGGATGCGGCCTACTGCGTACATACGCTCCTCAAAGTCAACGGAGAGCGGGAAAAAGTCGATGCCGTCACGCGGCTTAGCGGATGCGGTAGCAGTAACGAGAACAGCGGTCTCGCCGTAGCGAACCAGGCAGGAGCCGTTAGCGAGCTGTGCCATCTTGCCGGTCTCGACGGTCAGCTTGCGGCCGGCGATCTCGGTCTCAAAAACGCGGTAGTTTTTGAAGTCAAAGTGGTTGATGTTTGCCATTTTGTTTCCTCCTTTAATCGTTTGGGGAGGGCGGCAGCAGCTTTTTTAGCACTTGAAACAAGAGTGAAGCAGGGGTTCGCTCCTCTTTCAACTGCTAAAAAGCGATAATGCCGCCCAGCTTAAAATACAGAAACAGGGGAGCAGACTGCTCCCCTATTTTCGCATTTTCTTACTTACGGATACCCAGCTTAGCGATCAGGGCACGGTAACGGTTGATGTCCTTCTTCTGCAGGTAAGCCAGCATAGAACGACGCTGACCAACCATCTTCAGCAGACCGCGGCGAGAGTGGTTATCCTTCTTGTGTACCTTCAGGTGCTCGGTCAGCTCCTTGATGCGGGCGGTCAGGATTGCAACCTGAACCTCCGGGGAACCGGTGTCGGTAGCGTGGGTACGGTTTGCCTCGATAACGGCAGTCTTGTCTTCCTTACGGATCATGTCGGTAGTTCACCTTTCATAAATAAAATTTTACTCACCCACAGGCCGGGCCGCGGCTTGGTGAATGGGGGCGATAAGAACGCTCCCTTTGTCCGTCAGCTAAGCGCGGGGCGAAAGTATATTTATATTACCATGAAAATGACTGTTTGTAAAGCGATTTTCGCGGATTTCAGCATAAAATCTCGAAAGCAGACGCGCGTTTGACGAAAAAACAGACATGTTTTTGTACAAGTTGTCAGTTTCTACGGAATACTGCTGCGGGAATTGTCGGATTGTACAATTATGAATGAATTGTAAATGCGATTTTGGCACATTTGAATCTTGTCCGGCGAGAGGCAGAGTGCTATAATTACTACCATCATCGGTGGAGGGCTTGAGAGTTCTTCTCGCTCGCTGCCGTTTTTATTTATTGCTAAGAAACGCGACGGGGCGGTGCAGCAGCGCGGCCTGATGTCGCGTTTTTATTCGTTTTGAGGTACTTTTCCCGAATGGGGAAAACGGGGTCGCATACCTGTTTTCTGCACCGGCTGGGCGGGATGCCCGAACCGCGCAGGCAGTTCGTCCTGACGGGCGGGAAGTTTTTCGCTGCACCTCAGCGGGGAGTGCGCCGTCTGCGGACGGCGGGGACGTTGCGGTGCCCGCCGCGGGGGCAAAAAGGAAGGGACACCTGCGGTTTCCCTTCCTCTTTGAACTCCTATCTTTCCCTTATTCGGACAGCACGGCGGCAATCAGAGAGCGGCGACCGCTTCGGAATAGGGGAACGGCAGTCGGGTTACTCTTGCGTAGGAACGCGCATTACGCGTCCATTACTCGACCTATACGCAGTTCTCGGATGCCGTTCTGCTACACATACCGGCAACTCTACGCAGACGCGACACAAGGTGAATTGCCCGAAGGGCAAGAGAAGGTCCCCTGAGGGATAACAGTGTCGCGCAACTCGTTTGCGCGTTATTTCGCATAGCATCTGCGAATTTTATATGCCGCTAATGCTTTACCGGAGGGAGGGATGAACTCATCACTCCGCGTGTTGGCGAATTGCATTGATTTGATCAACCTGCACTTACAAATGACCGTAGGGGCGCACATTGTGCGTCCTTTTTCCGTTCTGCACAAACAAAACCGCGCGCCTATGGCGATTTTCCACAAACAGAGGAACACCAAATTTTGTGAAAAACGCCTTTGCGGAAAAATTTTGTTTTCAGTATAATAAATATGTAAAAACGACTGTGTACATTGTTTTTTGCGTATTTCATCAACAAAACAGGAGGAATGGACATGAAGCGGATTAAGGCGGCGTGCATTTGTCAGACCCTGCATTTTCAGCTGAAGGAGGATTTGGAGCACAGTATTGCGGTGCGCCTGGTGCGCGAGGAAGTCGAGCACTACAAGCAGGCACTGGAGCGCAACCGCACGCGCTATAAGATCGTAGACGAGGCGGAGCAGGAGGATGGTTCGGTAGTCATTCGTATCATCAAGCAGTACAACCGGAGTCCGGTAGGCGATTATCTGGATTGAAAAGAGCCTGTCTGCAGCGCAGACAGGCTCTTTCTCTTTATTTTGTGCCGAAAAAAGCCGCAGAGCAATGCTCTGCGGCTTTTCTTATACAATCAGAAGCAGCGTGCTGCGCTTTCCGCGGGCATGGCGGATATTGCAAGCGGGGCTCCAAAACCCGCCGCAAACCGGGAGGTCGCAGGCAGTACGGCGCTTCAAAAAGCAATCAGATGATTACTTAGACTCCTTAGCAGCCTTGATTGCGTCGATCATCATCGGAAC
>NZ_JAQEHY010000025.1:0-14939 GCF_027665985.1 Butyricicoccus sp. AM78-15b2TA | reverse complement strand
AGCTCGCCCTGGCGCTGCTCACAGAATACCCATACGCCGGAAAAATCGGCGAGGTTGGTGTTATTAAAATCAGCCATTGTTCTGTTCTCCTTTCAATCAGATAATATGCTTCTTCAGCAGTTCAGCCGCCAGAGTCTCACAGGTAGCCTTGTCAGCGCCCTCGAGCATCTTGCCCTGACCCTTCTGCGGGGGAGTGAAAGACTTGAAGATATTGGTGGGAGAACCCTTCAGACCAATGGTGGTCGGATCGATCAGCGGATCGTCCTTCAGGGTGTTGTAATCATATACGGAAACCGGAGCGGAGTAGCAGTCCATGATGCCGCCGAGGGACATGTAACGGGGCTCGTTCAGCTCCTTGATGCAGGTCAGCAGGCACGGGGTCTGGGTCTCGATGGTCATGTGGCCGTCCTCGAGCATACGCTTAACAACAACCTTGTCGCCATCCTTCTCGATGCCAGCAACGTAGGAAACCTGCGGGATGTCCAGCTTCTCAGCGATCTGAGAGCCAACCTGAGCGGTATCACCGTCGATAGCCTGACGGCCGCAGAATACGATGTCGTCCTTCTCCAGGCCAACCTTCTTAACAGCAGCAGCCAGGATCTGGGAAGTAGCAAAGGTATCGGAACCGCCGAACTCACGAGCGGAAACCAGAACGCCTTCATCAGCGCCGCGAGCGATCAGCTCACGCAGCATGCCCTCTGCCGGGGGAGGACCCATGGTGATAACAACGACCTTGCAGCCGGTAGCGTCCTTCAGCTTCAGAGCAGCCTCTACAGCGTTCAGGTCGTCCGGGTTGGTGATGGTCTGCATGGATGCACGATTCAGGGTGCCATCGGGATTAACAGCAACCTTGCCGGAGGTATCCGGAACCTGCTTTACACAAACAATTGCCTTCATAGTTCAGTTTTCCTCCTTTTCTTAGCGCAGAACCTGACCAGCGATGACCATTCTCTGAACCTGAGAAGTGCCCTCGTAGATCTCGGTGATCTTAGCGTCACGCATCATGCGCTCCATCGGGTACTCACGGATGTAACCGTAGCCGCCGTAAATCTGTACGCACTTGGTGGTAACGTCCATTGCAACCTCAGAAGCGTACAGCTTAGCCATAGCAGCTTCCTTGGTGAACGGCAGACCAACATCGTGGTTGAATGCAGCACGGCGAACCAGCAGACGAGCAGCGTCGATCTGAGTTGCCATGTCAGCTACCATCCACTGCAGGCCCTGGAACTTATCAAGGGTCTTGCCGAACTGTACGCGCTCCTTCATGTACTGGATAGCCTTATCCAGAGCGCCCTGCGCGATACCCAGAGCCTGAGAAGCGATACCGATACGGCCGCCGTCCAGGGTCATCATAGCGATCTTGAAGCCGCCGTTCTCCTTGCCCAGCAGACGGTCTGCCGGCAGATGAACGTCCTCAAAGATCAGCTCAGCGGTCTGAGAACCACGGATGCCCATCTTGTGCTCGATCTTGCCGATAGAGAAGCCCGGGTCGTCCTTGTCAACGATGAACGCAGAAATGCCCTTGTTGCCCTTGGTCTTGTCGGTCATAGCAAATACAACGTAGGTATCTGCACGGCCGCCGCCGGTGATGAACACCTTGGAGCCGTTCATGATGTAGGAGCCGTCCTCCTGCTTAACAGCCATGGTCTGCTGTGCAGCGGAGTCGGTACCTGCGTTCGGCTCGGTCAGGCCGAATGCACCGATCTTTGCGCCTTCCTTCGGCTCGATCAGCGGGCGCAGCCACTTTTCCTTCTGCTCCGGGGTGCCGAAAGCGTAAATCGGCCAAGCACCCAGGGTGCCGTGAGCGGACATAATGCCGCCGGTGGTACCGCATACGCGGCTCATCTCTTCGATAGCGATAGAATAGCAGATATAGTTACCGCCGGAGCCGCCGACTTCCTTCGGGAACTGAATGCCCATCAGGCCGTACTTCATCAGCTTCTGAACGGTTTCCTCCGGATAGCGCTCTTCCGCATCGATCTCAGCTGCGATCGGCTCTACTTCGTTCAGAGCGAACTCGCGGCACATCTTCTGGAACAGTGCTTCTTCTTTTGTAAGCCTAAAATCCATGCCATAAACCTCCCAAAAATAAATAATAGCGGACACGCACAAAAACACAGCGCACACGGTCATTGGCCGCAGCGCCGCGCCCAGCGAGGTCCTTGTTTGGAGCATGTCTATCTCTATTATATCGTTCGGAAACCATTTGTCAAGGATTTAACATTCTTTTTACTGATAAAATCCGCACTCCATTTTTTGTGCGTTTCTGCCAAATGTCGGCAGGAACGAACGCACATTGCACGCAACCCTCATCCTGTTCTGTCGCCGCTTATATTTTTTAGAAAAATAACGATTTTACTTCATATTTTTCACATTTAATACATATAACAGAAGGAAACCATCAATCAGAGGAGGAATCGCCTATGTGTGGTATCGGCGGTTTTGTCGATTATGAACGCGACGCACGCCGCGGCGGACCGATCCTTCACGGAATGAAGCGAACGCTTACGCCGCGCGGGCCGGATGCCGAAGGCACGTATTTTGACGAGGACACAGCGCTTATCCATCGGAGGCTGATCGTCATTGATCCGGAGGGCGGCAAGCAGCCAATGTGCTCTCCCGACAGGAATACTATCCTTATATATAACGGAGAGTTATATAACACGCCGGAATTGCGTACAGAACTTATGTCACGCGGGCACGAGTTTGTCGGACATTCGGACACCGAAGTGCTGCTGCACGCCTATCTCGAGTGGAAAACCGACGCATTTGCGCGGCTGAACGGCATTTTCGCCTTTGCCATCTGGGAGAAACGCGAACGCCGACTGACGCTCTGCCGCGACCGGCTGGGCGTAAAACCGCTGTTTTTCGCTCCCATTCGCAACGGTCTGACCTTCGGTTCGACCATTGACACCGTGCTGTGCCATCCGGAGATCGAGCCTGCGCTCGACGAGGATGGTCTGCGCACTCTGCTGCTGCTCGGGCCTGCGCGCCCGCCGGAATCCGGTGTTTTCCGGCAGATAAAGTCGCTGCTCCCCGGACATTTTGCCGTTTTGACTCCGGAAAACTTCACCGATCACGTTTACTGGCAGCTCGAAGCGCACGAGCACGAGGACGACCTGCAAACCACCATCGAGCGCACGCATGAGCTCATCTGCGATGCCGCCCGCCGTCAGCTGGTCAGCGATGTGCCGCTGGCGTGTTTCCTGTCCGGCGGACTGGATTCGTCCATCCTGTCCATGCTGGCGGCGAAAGATTACGCGGCCCGCGGCGAAACGCTGCACACCTGGTCGGTGGATTATAGGGACAACGATAAATATTTTACAAAGAGTATATTTCAACCTAATAGTGACGATTCGTATATTGATCAAATGGTGGATTTTCTCGGTACGCACCATCATCGCGTTGTGCTCGAACCGGAGGCACTGTGCGCGGCCCTGCTCCCCGCGACGGATGCACGCGCGCTGCCCGGCATGGCGGATGTAGACTCCTCCCTGCTGCTGTTCTGTGCGGCCGTCAAGCGCGGTGGAACCACCGTTTGCCTGTCCGGCGAGTGCGCCGACGAGTTATTCGGCGGCTATCCGTGGTACCACCGTGAGGAAATTCTGTTTGAAGATACGTTTCCGTGGTCACGGTCGGTCGGTCTGCGTCTGGGTCTGCTCACACCGGATGCCGTTAGAAACGGCGAGGAATTTGTGCGCCAGCACTACTGCGACACCTGCGCCCGCGCACCCAGGCTGCCGTCCGATGACAAAAAAGCAGCCCGGATGCGTGAAATGTTCGTGCTCAATCTCGACTGGTTCATGGCGACCCTGCTCGACCGCAAGGACCGCATGAGCATGTACTCCGGTCTTGAGGTTCGCGTGCCCTTCTGCGACCACCGCATTGTCGAGTATGCCTATAACATGCCGTGGGACTTCAAATCGCTCGAGGGACGTGAGAAGGGCATCGTGCGCCGCGCGTTCGCCGATGAACTGCCCAAAGAGATCGTTTACCGCAAGAAAAGTCCGTATCCGAAAACCTTTCATCCGGTTTATACCCGCTTGTGCGCGGACTATGTCCGCCGTATTTTCGAGGATAACACCTCGGTCGCCGCTTCCCTGTTCGACCGGAATGCCGTGCAAAAACTCATGCAGCGGCCGGAAAGCCTTGCCGAACCGTGGTTCGGACAGCTGATGCGTACGCCGCAGATTTTCGCGTATATCATCCAGCTTGACCGGTGGTTCCGGCATTATCATGTCAAAATAGTATAAAAATAATGGAGAATGAAAAACGATACGTTCATCTTCCATTCCCCATTTAAAATGCTCAATTATGCGAAATACTCCGCCAGTGTGTTAATGATAAGCTGATGATCATCCACATGATCCGGATAACCGGAAACGCAAATGGAACCAATGACGCCGGTGCCGCGCAGCCGGATCGGGAAACCGCCGCCTGCGGCGTACTCGTTCGGGTCGAGCTTGCGGTCCGCGAAGGTCTCACCTGCGTCCTCCAGCTCTGCGAAAAACCGCAGCGAGGACGTTTCCATCAGGTCAACCGCGTTGCGCTTGCGCGCGAGCCACAGTTCGCTGTCCGGCTTTGCGCCCTCACCGAAGCAGCGGAACACGACCAAACCGTTCACCGTAATCTCAACCGCAACCGGCTGCTCCTTTGCGTTTTCATGCAGCTTGAGGCCGATTTTCAGCGCATCCTCGCGCGAAAAATGCTCAAACTGAAACTTCTCCTCCTGCTCTGCACACATGGAGATCATCGTTTTGTAATCCTGCATACTGTCCCCGCCTTTCGAGATTTTGCCGCCTTTGCGGCTATTACCTTTAGTATATCTGTTTTTCCACCTGCTGACAAGGAGGTTTTTTCATGGCTGAACTGACCGACGGCACCGCCGAACTGCGTGTACTCGTCACGACCGCATTAGGTGCACTGCCGCTTGAAAACGCCATCGTTTCGGTCTCCACCGCGCCGGATGAGACCGGCATGCGCACGCTGCTTTACTCGGTCACGACCGACTCCGGCGGCATGACACCGTCCATGATACTGACAACGCCGCCGCGCAGCAACTCGCTGAGTCCGGGCAGCGGTCCACCGTTTGCGGTCTACACGGTCGAAATCTCCGCTGAGGGCTACACGCCGCTGACCGCGCTGCACATCGCCATGTTCTCCGGTGTGCCGACCATGCTGCCCGTGGCGCTTACACCGCTCGCGGAAAACCAGAACTTTGCGCAGACCGACCTGACCGCCACCGGTGCGCCGCAGGCACTCGATCCCGAGTTGCCGGAGAATCCGTAAAAGGAGGGATTGCTTTGCCCGAACCCTATGTTTCCATACCGGAAACCATCACGGTACACCTCGGTGCGCCGTCCTCGAATGCGCAGAATATCACCGTACCGTTTGCCGATTACATCAAAAATGTTGCCTCATCCGAGATTTATCCGACCTGGCCCGAGCAGGCCATCCGCGCCAACGTGTACGCACAAATGTCCTATGTGCTCAACCGAGTATTCACCGAATGGTACCGCGCGCAAGGCTACGATTTTGATATCACCAATTCCACGCGGTATGACCAGTCCTTTGTGCCCGGACGGGATATTTTCGAGAATATTTCCACCATTGTAGATGATATGATCGGCACTTACCTCACCCGCGGCGACGCGGTCGAGCCGCTGTTCGCGCAGTACTGCAACGGCACAACCGTCACCTGTCCGGGCGGCCTGAGTCAGTGGGGCACCGTGCCGCTTGCCGAGCAGGGACTATCTGCCGAGCAGATTGTGCAGTCGTTTTACGGCAGCGATGTAAATTTTGTCACCAGAGCACCGCTCTCGCCCAATCTCGGCGGGTCATTTCCCGGTGTAACGCTGCGGCTTGGCGACTTTTCCGAGGATGTCCGCACGATTCAAACGCGCCTTAACCGCATTTCGACCAATTTCCCGAACATTCCGAAAATCTATCCCACAGACGGCGTGTTCAGCGCGGACACCGAACGCGCCGTGCGGGCGTTCCAGCGGCAGTTCAACCTCACCGAGGACGGCCTTGTCGGCCCGGCAACATGGTACCGCATCGCGTTCATTTATAATAATGTCAAGCGCCTGAGCGAGCTCAACAGCGAGGGACTGACCCTCAGTGAGATCTCCCGCCAGTACCCCGAGCGGCTGACCGAGGGCATGAGCGGCCCGGGCGTACAGCTTTTGCAGTATTTGCTTGCCATTGTCGGCGAATTTTACGATGCGCTGCCGCGCTGGCAGGCGGGACAGATCGACGGTATTTTCGGTCCGCAGACCCGCGAAGCCGTGGCTGCGTATCAGCGGCTTGTCGGCCTGCCCATCACCGGTGTGGTGGATCGAGAGACGTGGTATGCCCTGCTTTCCACCTACCAGTCCGTGCTGCTCGCCCAGCCTGAGCAGGAGTGGCTCGAGGAATTTATCGGCCTGCCGGAAACCTTTCTCGTCAAGGGGATGCGCGGCGAAGCCGTGCGGCAGGCGCAGCAGCTCATCAACATCATCGCCCGCGGCTACGCCGAAGTGCCCGCTGTCACGGTAGACGGCATTTTCGGAGACGCGACCGAGTCCTCGGTGTCAGTCATCCAGTCGCTGCTCGGTCTGCCCACCACGGGCGCTATCGGTCCGCTGACCTGGGAAGGCATGGCCGATCTCGCCGAAACCGTGCTGGTCGGCAGCCAGAGTGCCAGAGGACAGTATCCCGGCTATCCCGTTGGAGAGGAGGCAACGTGATTGTACACCGATGCACAAAAACGCAGCCATATTTTCGATTTGCAGACCTTTCTGCGGCGTATTCAGCAGGCTGAGGGCAGTGCTGCACCGCTCGTGCCGGACGGCATCTGGGATGCAAAGACTGCCGCTGCCGTGCGCGAATACCAGCAGCAGAACTGCCTTCCGGTGACGGGCATCGCCGACCAGCGCACATGGAACGCCATCTACGCTACATATGCCGCGCTTATCGCCGCCGATGCACTTCCCATGCAGACGGCGTTCTTCCCGCCGGAGAGCGATGCCGTGCTGAAGCCGGGCGCGAAAAGTCCCACGGTGTATGTGCTCCAGCTCATGCTGGGCGAAACTGCGCCGCATTATAACCGGATTGCCGCCGTGCCGCTCACCGGCGAGTACGATGCGGATACACAGTCCGCTGTCAGACATGCACAGAAAATTTTTCAGCTGCCCGAGACCGGCATTACCGATCGAGCCACATGGCAGGCGCTGACAGGGCTGCACAATGCTTTGTTCCAGCGGACACCGCTCGGTTGGCAAATCAATGGAGAATTGCGATTGGAAAATGAAAAATGAACATAAAAAGACCCCGAAACCAGGTTTCGGGGTCTTTCTATTCGCCTTATTCGCTGAGCAGCATACGGTCGCTCTCGATATTGAACTTCTCGAGCAGATCGCGGACGGTAAGGTTCTTCTTCTCCTCACCGCGGATATCAACGACAACGCGACCGGCATCCATCATAATCAGACGGTTGCCGTACTGGATGGCGTTCTTCATGTTATGCGTTACCATCAATGTGGTGAGGTTGTCGCGTGCAACGATCTCTTCGGTGATCTGCAGCACCTTATCTGCGGTTTTCGGATCGAGCGCTGCGGTATGCTCATCGAGCAGCAGCAGATCCGGCTTGCGCAGGGTGGCCATCAGCAGGGTCAGTGCCTGACGCTGACCCCCGGACAGCAGACCGACCTTACTGGTCATGCGGTTCTCCAGTCCCAGACCGAGCGTTGCCAGCTTTTCACGATACAGCTCGCGTTCCTCGTTCGTGATACCGGAGCCGAGGCCGCGCTTCTGACCGCGGCGGTATGCCAGCGCCAGATTCTCCTCGATACCCATGGTAGCGGCAGTACCCATCATCGGGTCCTGAAATACGCGGCCGAGGAAACGCGCGCGCTTATGCTCGGGCAGATTGGTCAGGTCGTAGCCGTTCAGATGAATCATGCCCGCATCCACCGGATACACGCCTGCGATCAGGTTCAGCGTGGTGGACTTGCCGGCGCCGTTGCCGCCGATGATGGTGACAAAATCACCGTCCTCCAGGGTCAGGTTCAGGTTGTCAATGGCACGCTTTTCGTTTACCGTGCCCGCGTTGAAGGTCTTGTAAATCCCTTTGAGCTGCAGCATGTTACTTGGCCTCCTTCGCATCAGTCTTTGCGGCACTCTTGGCTGCACCGCGGAAATACTTGCCCTTCCAGTACGGAACAGCAAGGAAGATTGCAACGACGAAAGCCGAGATCAGCTTCAGGTCGTTGGTGTTCAGGCCGAGATTGAGGACCACCTGAATAACCAGATAGTACACAACCGCACCGAGCGATACGCCGAGCAGGCGCAGCGCAAAGTTGCGGAAAATACGGCTGAACAGCACCTCACCGATGATGACAGCGGCAAGACCGATAACGATAGCGCCACGGCCCGCGTTGACATCCGCGAAGCCCTGATACTGGCAGTACAGCGCACTTGCCAGCGCGACAAGGCCGTTGGA
This sequence comes from Butyricicoccus sp. AM78-15b2TA, assembly GCF_027665985.1. Lineage (NCBI taxonomy): Bacteria > Bacillati > Bacillota > Clostridia > Eubacteriales > Butyricicoccaceae > Butyricicoccus > Butyricicoccus sp. AM78-15b2TA. The sequence goes on along the minus strand of NZ_JAQEHY010000025.1, from coordinate 6,457 downwards.
CAGCATCAGGCCGAGCACCTTGACAAAATCCACGTTGATGCCCTGCGCGCGGCTCATATTCGGGTTTGCCCCGGTCGCACGGATGGAGCAGCCGAGCGCCGTACCGAAGAACCAGTACAGCAGTGCGATAACCACAATCGTAAAGACAGCCGCAACGAAAATCGGATTTTCGATAGTCAGCTTCTTGACGTTGCGCAGCGATACAAGCAGCTTGTAGTTGTCCGGATTGATCGCTACATTTGCTTTTTTGTCCATAATGCGCAGGTTAATGGAGAACAGCGCCAGCTGTGTCAAAATACCGGCCAGAATCGCCGGAATACCCATACAGGTATGCAGAATACCGGTAATAAGTCCGGCCAGCATGCCGGCAAGGAAAGCGCACAGCATTGCCACCCATACATTCGCGCCGTGCGTCATCATAACGATGCACACCGCACCGCCGGTCGCCATCGTACCATCGACGGTCAGGTCGGCCAGATCGAGCACCTTAAAGGTGATGAATACGCCGATCGCCATCAGTCCCCAGATCAAACCCTGCGCCACTGCACCGGGAAGTGCGGAAAGCAGGCCCGAGAAAAAGCTCACTTAAATTCCCCCAAACAATAATGTTATCTGATAAAGCGTAAAAACGCTATCTCCATTATAGCAAATTTCCGGGTTATTGCAATGATAACTTGCCGTTTTCGCGGATTATTTTGTTCCCTACCGTTTTTCTATGCTATTTTTAGCAGAAAAAGGAGATGCGAAAGCACCTCCTTTTTCTGCCTATTATTTTCTTATCACATCTGATGATCGAGCGTTACAACCGGATTATAGCGCGAGTCGATCGCTTTCAGGCTGTCATAGATCTTCATCAGCAGGTCGCGTTTGGCATCCTCATCATAGGAAAACGGCACAACAACGTCGAAAATCAGGTTGATCTGGCGTTTGCCGTCCACTACGCGGAAGTCGTGCATGGTAAGCTGTCCGTCGATCTCACGGAGCACGCCGTCGGTCTGCTCACGCAGCGCGTTGACATACGCATTATTGATATCGATCGGATCCATGTGAATGACCAGATACACACCGGTCTGCTGCCAGACACGCTTTTCGGCCTCGTCGATTTCCTCGTGCACAGCCACAAAGTCCGAGTCGCTCGGCACTTCGGCATGCAGCGACGCAATCGAACGTCCTGCACCGTAGTTGTGGATGATCATATCGTGTACGCCGACAATAGGGTCGGACTCCATTACAATCCGCCGAATATTGCGGGCAACCTCCGGATCGGCGGCTTCGCCGAGCAGCGGCGCAACCGTATCCTTCGCAATGCCGATGCCCGACCAGAGGATAAACGCGGCAACGGCAACGCCCACATAGCCGTCCACCGGCAGCGTGGTAAACCGGCCGGCTACCATGCCGAGTACGACAACAGCCGTGGTAATAACATCATTACGGCTGTCCTGACCGGCAGCCATCAGCACCGGAGAGTCGATTCTGCGGCCGATATTGACGTTAAACGCGCCCATCCACAGCTTAACCAGCATGGATACGGCAAGAATTCCCATCAGCACCGCCGAGAACGCTACGGCAGCCGGATGCAGAATGCGGTCGAGCGAGGTTTTGAAAAACTCGAAGCCGACCAGAATGATGATGAACGAGACGATCAGTCCCGCGATGTACTCGGTACGTCCGTAGCCGAACGGATGCTTCGCATCCGGCTCCTTGCCGGAAACCTTGAAGCCGACAATGGAAATCAAGCAGGACAGACCGTCCGACAGGTTGTTGAATGCGTCCGCCGCGATGGAAATCGACCCTGTAAGCAGACCAATGATCAGCTTGAGTGCAAACAGGAACAGGTTGCATGCCAGTCCGACCGCGCCGGACAGCACGCCGAATTTTTCACGCACCTGCGAATCGCCGGTGTTTTCCGCATCGCGGATGAAAATATGGATAAGTGCGTTTGTCATAGCAGTCCCTTCATATACAGAATGTTATAAATACCAACAATAATCACTCCCTGTAGAACCATAATTGCCGGTATGCCGAGCATGAAAATATGGTGCAGGGTCTTGTGACGGACGATGAGCATGGTGGCGTACACGCCCGGCCCGCCGCCAATCAGCGCCCAGAAAAACAGCGTGCGCTCGGGCACACGCCTCCAGCCGCGAGCCGCGGCGAGCTTATCGTAAATACAGACAATCGCGCCGATGACGCTGACTGCAATAAAATAGTACAGCACATACTGCACGGTCGCTGCACCTCCTTTCGGATTTCCTACAATTTTACCACAGGCATTGCCGTATTGCAAAGAAATCAGGTCAAAAATAGCCGTGACTAACAGAAAAGTAGCGGTGTCTAACACAAAAGACGCCTTTTCAGGCGCCTTTTGTCTTTTACCGTCTTTTCTGTTGCAATCGCAATGACAAATGAAAATGCACTCACATTTCATTTTCCATTATCAATTTTTTCGGGTTGCCGCTGTCGAACGGCTCATCAAAGTGATAGTGCATCAGCCAGCCTGCGTCAAACTGCGCGGCATACTGTCCGGCGAGCGAGGCGGCACGAATACGCGCCAGACCGAACAGCTCCGGAACGGAATCCGTGCGGGTTTCGTCCGGTTTCCACAGGTTATGCCACGGCTGATGAGCCAGATTGAGCGCATCCCACGCCGGACGCTCGAGCTTCATGTGACCGGTGAGCAGGGCGCCTCGACCAAGCAAGGCTTCCGCCTTTTTCGCTCCGCGATAGACGGCGCGGCTCTCCGAATAGAGAAAACTCTCCCACGAGGTCATTTCCACGAATGAACGACGCAGATCATGCGTGGAAACGTCCGCCCCGTACACGGTTTTGAGCGTTGCGTGCAGCACAACCGACAGCACCGCCTGCTCGACCGGCGAAAGCCGGTAGCGTTCCTCCGGATCGAACTCAGTGATGGGGCGATGGCATGCGCGTTCGTAGATCAGATAGTCAATGTCACTTTCAATGCGGCTGTGCACCGCCGATGCGGACAGCTTCGGATTTTCAGCACAGAACCGCACCTGTTGGCAGTAAACATAGGGATGAATCTCGCTGTCGAGCGCATAATGGCACACGAAGCCGTAGAAATACGCCGCTGCGATCTCCTGCGCGTCACCGCTCAGGTCGCGCACCGCACGCGAGAGCGCCGCAAACAGCTCGTCCGTTTTCTCCGAGTGCATGCGGTTGCCCAGCTTGTGCAGCGGACTGCCGAGCAGGATTTTCCGGTAAAACAGCGGGTCCGGTCCCTGACAGCCCCAGAAAAAGCACGCCGGACGGCATGCCGCTGCCCGCTGCGCCGGTGCGGGAAACACCGTCAGTGCCTGCCTGCCGAATAGATGATGCGATACAAAATCCGCCATACTGTTTTCCTCCTCGCTGTGCTTTTCTTTAGATGATTACAGTATACCACGAAATCCGACTTTCTGCAAAGCATGGAAAACGCGCCTGCCGATAACCGACAGGCGCGTTTTTCAACGGATTTGTTTACTTTTCTGCTATATGGCGGCCGAACGAGGTCGAATTCATCGCCTTCTGCAGTGCCGGCAGAAGCGCCATTGCAACAACTACCGCGATAATGATATTCGGAGGCGAGGTCATCAGCTTCGGAATATTGGCCACAAAAGCCGGAACCAGCGCACTGCCGCCGATCATCAGCTCAATAATGCCCTTGAGCATGTACAGCAGCGACGAGAACACCGCACCTGCAAGGCACGCCACGAGGTTGCGCGCAAATTTCTTTGCGGCAGCAGCACCGGCGTAAGCGATCACGCCGCACAGCCATGCCATCAGGAAGAAACGCAGGAAGGTGATCCACGCCTCCGGTGCGTACTCCGGCGTCATCAGGTCGAAGATCATCGAGCCGATACCGGCTGCAAGACCGCCGCGAACCGGTCCGAGCAGCAGGCCGCACAGCAGCACGAACGCGTTTGCGAGCTTGATCATGGTGGTGCCTGTCGGCGTCGGAATGCGGATGGACAGGAACATGGTAACAACGAATACCACTGCCGCCATCAGACCGATCATCACGATGTCGTACAGCGAAAACGCTTTTTTCTTGGATTCCATCATAAATCCCCCTGATCTGATATGTTTTATTTATCATACCGCGAATATGGTCTGTCGAAAATGGTCAGTTCGCATTTATTTTACAGGGTCAGATGGATAATCCCGGAACGGCTGGGCAAACTACGCGTACAGAAAGGGGAACCTTGCATGAAACTGGATAAACAAACCTATCAACAGCTGCTCGAACGCAAAAGCCCGAATTCGCCGCTGTGGCGCGACTGCCTGCTGGCGTTTCTCATCGGCGGTGCGATCTGCACGGCCGGCGAGGGTGTGCGGCAGCTGTGGCTCTCCCGCGGACTGGATACCGAAGACACAGCCGCCGCAACCGCCATTACGATGGTGTTTCTCGGTGCCCTGCTCACCTGCCTGCATTTGTACGAAAAGCTTGCAAAATATGCGGGAGCAGGCACGATTGTACCGATCACCGGCTTTGCAAACGCCATTGTTTCTCCAGCGATGGAGTTCAAAAGCGAGGGACTGATCCTCGGTCTGGGTGCAAAGCTGTTCGTTATCGCGGGACCGGTGCTGGTGTACGGCATTTCGGCAAGCGTCATCTACGGTCTCATTCTGTTTTTGACAGGAGGCGGTTCGGTATGATAAAGCGCATCGGCAAGCGCACGCTTGCGCTCGAAAACCGGCCGTATCTGCTCGGACACGCGGCGGCAGTCGGCAAAAAAGAGGGCGAAGGCCCGCTCGGTGAGCGGTTTGACTATGTGGCGAAGAATGACCGGATGGGACAGCGCTCGTGGGAGCTGGCGGAGAGCGAGCTGCAAAAGACCGCCATCCGGCTTGCGCTGCGCAAAGCCACCCTGCCCGAGCGTTCGCTCGACCTGATCCTTGCAGGCGACCTGCTCAACCAGTGCATCGGCTCGTTTTTAGCGTCCATGCACGCGAATGTGCCCTATCTCGGGCAGTACGGTGCATGCTCGACTATGGCACAGGGTCTTGCGCTCGGCGGCTGTCTGGTCGAGAGCGGCGCGGCAGACCGCCTGCTTGCGGCAGCTTCCTCGCATTTCTGCTCGGCGGAGCGGCAGTACCGTTTTCCGCTGGCCTACGGCGGGCAGCGCACACCAACCGCACAATGGACGACTACTGCGGCAGGCGCGGCTATTCTCGGCAGTGCGCCGGTGCCGAACGGCGCGGAGCCGTGCGATGTGCGCGTGACGCATGTTCTGTTCGGCAAAATGGTCGAAATGGGCGTCAAGGACGCGGCCAACATGGGTGCGGCGATGGCGCCCGAAGATGTGAATTTAGACCCATACATTTTTCGGCGCGCTGAGCGCTGTGTTTTGCATAAAACCTGCTGTTATCAGAACCATTCACTGGTATTCCCGTCCGAACGAACAAAAACAGACAATCCCCCTGATACCGGGCCGGCATCAAGGGGGATTTTATCTGCGCAAATGCTTTTCTTATCCAAACACCGCAGAGGCGAGCGGATAGACCACAACAAGACAGGCCGTAAGAGACAGCACAAGGAACACGAGGTTCGCCTTGAGCACACCGCGGACCGTCACATGCCCCGGTCCGAAGATGAGCGGTGCCGGCGTGCACGCGGACGGCGTCAGAGATGCCATAGATGCTGCGACACCGATGACAGCGGCGAATGCTCCAGATGCATGTTGGAACCGGAGAGCAGCGCCAGACCGATATTGAAGAACAGCACCATTGTCACCACATTAGAGAAGAAATTTGTCATGATGAGTGCCGCAACCGTGAGCAGTTCGAGCAGCACCGGACTTTGTATTGAGCAGCACTCTCGTCCGTCCCTATACGGCCTGCTATATGATTTCTGTTCGTCGGTTTTGGAGTTTTCCGTCAGTTTTTGGCTGGTAGCCGGCTTCCTTGTCGCTGCCATATCGAACGCACTGCAAAAACCAGGTTGCGGCTTAATGCACAACCTGGTTTTCCTCATATCAAGCAAAAATTACTTGTTCTTATTCTTAATGTACTCGTCCATCGCAGCCGCAGCGCGCTTGCCTGCGCCCATTGCGAGGATAACGGTAGCCGCACCGGTAACAGCGTCACCGCCGGCGAATACGCCGTCCTTGGAGGTGATGCCGTGCTCGTCGTCAGCAACAATGCAGCCCTTGCGGTTGGTGTCCAGACCCGGAGTCGTGTGACGGATCAGCGGGTTCGGGCTGGTGCCAATCGCCGCGATAACGCAGTCCAGATCGAGCACAAACTCGCTGCCCTCAACCGGAATCGGACGGCGGCGGCCGGATGCGTCAGGCTCGCCCAGCTCCATCTGCTGGCACTTGAGGCCGGTGACGTTGAAGTTCTCGTCAGACAGCACCTCGAGCGGAGCGGTCAGGAACTTGAACACAACGCCCTCTTCCTTCGCGTGGTGAATCTCCTCGAGACGAGCCGGAAGCTCCTTCTCGGAACGGCGGTA
>NZ_JAQEHY010000024.1:0-17167 GCF_027665985.1 Butyricicoccus sp. AM78-15b2TA | reverse complement strand
GATATTTCGGAAAGTGTTAAGAAAACTGTAGTTTCGCGACAACCTCAAAAGAGACGCTTTCGCGTCTCTTTTTCAGGTTTCGTGTTCTTTGCACCACTCATTGAGCGTTTCCCGATCGGTGCCCTGCATGGAACAGGCGGTTCCGCAATCCCGTTCATTGGGCGGCAGCGCGATACCCTCGCTCATCTTTTCCTGTTCCCTCGCGGCCACTGCCGGTTTGCTGCGGCGCAGCCACTCGAACGCCTTCTCGGCCGCCCGGAGCTGATAGCGGTTTTCATGATTTTCCGGCATAATTGCATCCCTCCCTCGCATAGTATGCGCAGGAAAGAGGATTTTACGCACAAAAAAGCTCCCATGCCGAAGCATGGGAGCTTGTAAATTGCGTTATGCTATTGCTTAACTGAAATTAAGCGTTGATAGCGGTTACGACGCCGGAACCTACGGTGCGGCCACCCTCACGGATAGCGAAACGCAGGCCTTCCTCGATAGCGATCGGGGTGATCAGCTCAACGTCCATCTCAACGTTATCGCCCGGCATGCACATCTCAGTGCCTTCCGGCAGAGTGATAACGCCAGTTACGTCGGTGGTACGGAAGTAGAACTGCGGACGGTAGTTGTTGAAGAACGGAGTATGACGGCCGCCCTCTTCCTTCTTCAGAACGTATACCTGACCGTGGAACTTGGTGTGCGGGTGAATGGAGCCCGGCTTAGCCAGAACCTGGCCGCGCTCAACCTCGGTCTTCTGAATACCACGGAGCAGAGCACCGATGTTGTCGCCTGCTTCAGCGTAGTCGAGCAGCTTGCGGAACATCTCGATACCGGTTACAACGGTCTTGCGCGGAGCGTCCATCAGACCAACGATCTCAACTTCCTCGCCCATCTTCAGCTGGCCACGCTCTACACGGCCGGTAGCTACGGTACCACGACCGGTGATGGAGAATACGTCCTCGACCGGCATGATGAACGGCTTGTCAGCAGCACGGTCCGGGGTCGGGATATAGGTGTCAACAGCTTCCATCAGGTCGCGGATGCACTTGTACTCCGGAGCGTTCGGATCGGTGGAGTCAGAGGTCAGAACGTTCAGAGCGGAGCCACGGATTACCGGAACGTCATCGCCCGGGAAATCGTAAGAGGACAGCAGCTCACGGATCTCCATCTCAACCAGGTCGAGCAGCTCCTCGTCGTCTACCTGATCAGCCTTGTTCATGAAGACAACGATATACGGAACGCCTACCTGACGGGACAGCAGGATGTGCTCGCGGGTCTGCGGCATCGGGCCGTCAGCAGCGGATACAACCAGGATAGCACCGTCCATCTGAGCAGCGCCGGTGATCATGTTCTTAACGTAGTCGGCATGGCCCGGGCAGTCAACGTGAGCGTAGTGACGGTTAGCGGTGTGATACTCAACGTGTGCGGTGTTGATGGTAATGCCGCGCTCCTTCTCCTCCGGAGCCTTGTCGATTGCGTCGTATGCCTGATACTCAGCATCGCCCTCGAGAGCCAGAACCTTGGTGATTGCAGCGGTCAGAGTGGTCTTGCCGTGGTCAACGTGGCCGATGGTGCCAATGTTAACGTGCGGCAGAGAACGGTCAAATTTTTCCTTTGCCATTGTGGATATCCTCCTCGTAAAATGAATTAAAAGTCATGTTGCATTTATTTTACTGCATTTCGAGAAAAAATGCAATAGGGTGCAGCAGATTTTAGTCGTTGTTTTTGTTACGGTTGTCGATGATCTTCTCCTGAATGCTCTTCGGCACTTCAGTGTAGTGGCTCGGCTGCATGGTGTACTGGCCACGGCCCTGGGTGCGGGAACGCAGAGCAGTTGCGTAACCGAACATCTCGCTCAGCGGAACGCCGGCAGAAATAGCCTGTACGCCGCCGCGCGGCTCCATGCCCTGGATCTGACCACGACGGGAGTTCAGGTCGCCGATAACGTCGCCCATGTACTCCTCCGGTACCATTACGTCAACCTGCATGATCGGCTCCATCAGAACCGGATCAGCCTTCTTCATAGCTTCCTTGAACGCCATAGAACCAGCGATCTTGAACGCCATCTCAGAGGAGTCGACTTCGTGGTAAGAGCCATCATACAGGGTTACCTTAACGTCAACAACCGGGTAGCCTGCGAGGATACCAGCCTGCATAGCGCCCTGGATACCCTGATTAACAGGCTCGATATATTCCTTCGGGATAGCACCGCCAACGATCTTGTTGATGAACTCGTAGCCCTTGCCGGACTCGTTCGGCTCAACGATGATCTTAACATGGCCGTACTGGCCCTTACCACCGGACTGACGAGCGTACTTCTGATCAACGTCAGCGGAGCGGCGGATGGTCTCCTTGTAAGCAACCTGAGGAGAACCTACGTTAGCCTCTACCTTGAACTCGCGCAGCAGACGGTCAACGATGATCTCCAGATGAAGCTCGCCCATACCAGCGATAATGGTCTGGCCGGTTTCCTCATCGGTGTAGGTCTTGAAGGTCGGGTCCTCTTCTGCCAGCTTAGCCAGCGCGATACCCATCTTCTCCTGACCAGCCTTGGTCTTCGGCTCGATCGCAACACGGATAACCGGGTCCGGGAACTCCATAGACTCGAGGATGATCGGGTGCTTCTCATCACACAGCGTATCGCCGGTGGTGGTGTTCTTAAAGCCGATGCCCGCAGCGATATCGCCGGAATATACGCAATCGATATCCTGACGGTGGTTAGCGTGCATCTGCAGAATACGGCCCAGACGCTCGCGCTGATCCTTGGTAGCATTCAGTACGGAGGAACCAGCGGTGATGGTGCCGGAGTATACGCGGAAGAACGTCAGACGGCCAACGAACGGGTCGGTAGCGATCTTGAACGCCAGCGCGGAGAACGGCGCATCATCAGAAGACGGACGGGAATCCTCCTCGTCGGTCTGCGGGTTTACACCCTTGATGTCCGGGATGTCGGTCGGAGCCGGCATGTATTCGATAACAGCGTCCAGCAGCGGCTGTACGCCCTTGTTGCGGTATGCGGTGCCGCAGAGTACCGGAACGATCTCGTTGGCGATACAGCCCTTGCGGATTGCAGCCTTAACTTCCGGAATGGTCAGCTCTTCGCCCTCGAGGTACTTCATCATGAGGTCCTCGTCGAGCTCAGCAACATGCTCCCACAGTTCGTCGTGGTACTGCTGAGCCTTCTCCATCATGTCAGCCGGAATATCCTCGTCGCGGATATCCTTGCCGAGGTCGTCATAGTAAACCTCAGCGCGCATGGTGATCAGGTCGATGATACCCTTGAAGGTATCCTCAGAGCCGATCGGCAGCTGAACCGGAACAGCGTTGCACTTCAGACGGTCCTTCATCATGCCGACTACGTTGTAGAAGTCAGCACCCATGATATCCATCTTGTTTACGAACGCCATACGCGGAACCTTGTACTTGTCAGCCTGATGCCAAACGGTCTCAGACTGCGGCTCTACGCCGCCCTTTGCACAGAATACGGTTACAGAACCGTCCAGTACACGCAGGGAGCGCTCTACCTCTACGGTAAAGTCAACGTGGCCCGGGGTGTCGATGATGTTGATACGATGCTCCGGGAACTGATGAGTAGAGCCGGACCAGTGGCAGGTGGTAGCTGCGGAGGTGATGGTGATACCACGCTCCTGCTCCTGCTCCATCCAGTCCATGGTAGCGGTACCGTCGTGGGTATCGCCAATCTTATGGTTTACACCGGTGTAATACAGAATACGCTCGGTGGTAGTGGTCTTACCGGCGTCGATGTGCGCCATGATGCCGATATTTCTGGTTCTTTCCAGGGAATATTCTCTAGGCATATTGCTCTCCTTTCAAAGCGTTATGCGGAAACCGACAGATTAGTAGCGGTAGTGTGCGAACGCCTTGTTCGCCTCTGCCATCTTGTGGGTATCCTCGCGCTTCTTAACAGCACCGCCCAGATTGTTGCAAGCGTCCAGGATCTCGCCTGCCAGACGCTCACGCATGGTCTTTTCAGAACGAGCGCGGGAGTACTTGGTGATCCAACGCAGGCCCAGGGTCTGACGACGCTCCGGGCGAACTTCCATCGGCACCTGGTAGGTAGCGCCGCCTACACGGCGAGCCTTAACTTCCAGGGTCGGCATGATGTTTTCCATAGCCTCGGTGAAAACCTCCAGCGGTTCACGACCGGTCTTTTCACGAACGATATCGAAAGCACCATAAACAACCTTCTGCGAAACGCCCTTCTTGCCGTCGAGCATGATAGAGTTTACCAGCTTGGTGACGAGCTTGGAATTATAAAGCGGATCGGGCAGAACGTCTCTCTTGGGGACATTACCTCTTCTTGGCACTTTACTTCCCTCCTTCAAAAATATTTGATTTCATAGGTACTTCGGCGGATCTTTGACCGCCGTTGTTCATGCCTGTCCGAGGTAAAGGCCCGATTTATACAATCGGAACTAAAATGCCTCAGACAAAGCATAGCTGCTTTGCTGAAAAATAACTTTCTCGCAAAACCTTGTGGGTTGGCTCCTTGCCTTCCGTTTCCTTACTTGCAAGGTAACGGTACAGGAGTAATCAAGCATGATTGTGCAGATCTAGGCGCATCCCGCACGCCGCGTACAAAGGTACGCAAGTGTGGGTGCAACGCAGAGATGTGCAATCAGGCGCAGATTACTTGCCTGCCTTCGGGCGCTTAGCACCGTACTTGGAACGAGCCTGACGACGGTTAGCAACACCCTGGGTATCCAGAGTACCACGGATGATGTGGTAACGAACACCAGGAAGGTCCTTTACACGACCGCCGCGAACCATAACTACAGAGTGCTCCTGCAGGTTGTGGCCTTCACCGGGGATGTAAGCGGAAACTTCCATCTGGTTGGTCAGCTTTACACGAGCTACCTTACGAAGAGCAGAGTTCGGCTTCTTCGGGGTCATGGTCTTAACCGTGGTGCAAACGCCGCGCTTCTGCGGAGCGGACTGATCGGTAGCCTTCTTCTTCTGAGAGTTGTAGCCTACCTGAAGAGCCGGTGCCGTAGACTTGGTAACGACTGCCTCACGACCCTTACGGACGAGTTGGTTAAAAGTTGGCATTTTATTTCCTCCTTCTTTCAAAGATATTTATGAAAAGCGCGTTTTGCGCGATTCAACAAAGAAAAATCAGTGCAGAACAACGACTACTGCCGCGCCGACATCAATGCCGACCGCATCGCCGAGCTCTGTCATTGTGGTGACCTCGGTAACTTCCATACCGTGTTCACTGCAAAGCTCATAAATCGGTCCGACGATTCGTTTTTCTGCGTCCAGCGCAACAAAGACCTGTGCGGCTGCGCCGTCCCGAATCGCTTTTTTCGACTGCTTTACACCGATCACCTTGTGCGCCGTGTGAAGTTCTGAAAGCATAATTCTCCTCCTATACGGCATACTCCCATAGTATACGGGTTTGTCCCCCTGTTGTCAAGTGTTTTCTCGAATTTTTTTATTTTTTACGAGAAATTTCTTTTCCAGAGGATTTTCGCGAAAATCGACGCTTGCGAAGCGAGGGAATCTCGCCTACCCGGCGGGGGCACAAGAGGATAGACAACCTACGGTTTTCCACCCTCTTGTGAATCTCCCCTTTTCCCTTAGATAGCAAGGCGAAATTTGCAGAGCTGAGACTATAAGGGAACGGCAGAGGATTTTTTCTTCTGCAGGACGCACTTTGCGCGCCCATGTATCCACATATTCGCATTGTCAGATAACGTACTGCTACACATGTGATTTACTCTACGCTGAGTGCAACATAACAGTGTTGCACAACTCGTTTGCGCGTTATGACGGACGGCACCTGCGAATTTTTCTTGGTAGTATGCTATACCTTTACGGAATCTTCACTCTCAACTCTTCACTCTCCACTCTTGCAGTAATTTTCTATTCGGCACAAGCAAAAACAGGAGAACACCTTACAGTGTTCCCCTGTTTTACTTAATCTATACAGCGTTTTCGGCTTTCTGCAAATCAGTCGAGATTTACAGTCTGCTCGTAGTGACCGGTGCAGTAATCGGATACACCCGAGCCAGCCGGAATCAGCTTGCCGATGATTACGTTCTCCTTCAGGCCCATCAACGGATCGACCTTGCCCTTGATCGCAGCGTCGGTCAGCACGCGAGTGGTCTCCTGGAAGGATGCAGCGGACATCCAGGAATCGGTTGCGAGGGATGCCTTGGTGATACCCATGAGGGTCGGCTCCGCAACAGCCAGACGGAGACCTTCCTCGCCGGCGTCGATGCGTGCCTGCACCTTGTTGTTGTAATCCTCGAACTCGAGCCAGTCCATAACAGAACCCGGCAGAACCTCAGCGTCGCCCGCGTCCTCAACGCGAACCTTGCGCATCATCTGACGAACGATAACCTCGATATGCTTATCGTTGATATCTACGCCCTGCTGACGGTAAACCTTCTGAACTTCCTTGATCTCGTAGTCGTGAACGGCGCGAGGATCGAGGATACGCAGAATGTCATGCGGGTTGAGCGAGCCTTCGTTCAGCTGGAAGCCCTGCGGGACCTCCTGACCGTCGGTTACGCGGATACCGGAGGACGAAGCCAGCTGGTAGGAACGCATATCGCCGGTCTGCGGGTTGACGATGTTGACGGTCTTGACGGTGGTGCGCTTGGACTCCTCGATGGAGACCATGCCGCCGATCTCGGCCAGCGTTGCAGCCTTCTTCGGCTTGCGGGCCTCGAACAGCTCCTCAACTCGCGGAAGACCCTGCGTAATATCCGAACCTGCGACACCGCCGGTATGGAAGGTACGCATGGTAAGCTGGGTACCCGGCTCGCCGATGGACTGTGCTGCGATGATACCGACAGCCTCGCCCTTGCCGACCGGCGTGCCCATTGCCAGGTTGATGCCGTAGCAGTGCGCGCAGACACCCTTGCGGGCACGGCACTCGAGCACGGAGCGGATCTGAACGCGGGTGATGCCTGCGCCGACAACCGCATCGGCGTCAGCCTCGGTCATCATCTTGCTCTTCGGTACGATAACCTCGCCGGTCTCCGGATTTACGATATCGTCAACCGGGAAGCGGCCGAGCAGACGCTCGCGCAGCGGCTCGATGATCTGGTTGCCTTCCTTGATATCCTCTACCCAGATACCCTTGGTTGCGCCGCAGTCGTCCTCACGGATGATAACGTCCTGAGAAACGTCTACCAGACGGCGGGTCAGGTAACCCGAGTCAGCGGTACGCAGTGCAGTATCGGCCATGCCCTTTCGAGCACCGCGGGCAGCGATGAAGTATTCGAGTACGGTCAGGCCTTCACGGAAGTTGGACTTGATCGGGATTTCGATGGTCTTACCGGAGGCGGATGCCATCAGGCCTCGCATACCGGCCAGCTGACGGATCTGATTGATAGAACCACGGGCACCGGAATCCGCCATCATGTGAATCGGGTTGTAGCGCTGCTCCTTCATGTTGGCCTGCAGCTTTGCGGTAACCTTCTTGGTGGTCTCTTCCCACTCGGCTACGGTCAGACGGTAGCGCTCCTGATCGGTGATAAAGCCGCGCTTGTACTTGCGGTCGATCTTGGCAACCTTCTTCTCGGACTCGCGGATCATCTCGTCCTTGCCGTCCGGCACGAGCATGTCGGCTACGGCTACGGTCAGTGCACCCTTGGTGGAGTACTTGTAGCCCATCGCCTTGATGGAGTCGAGCACCTCAGCGGTGATATGGAAGCCGTGTACGCGGATACACTTGTCAATGATCTTGCCAAGCTCCTTCTTGCCGCAGGTGAACATGATCTCAAGATCAAACTTCTTGGACGGATCCGAGCGGTCAACAAAGCCGAGGTCCTGCGGGATGCGCTCGTTGAAGATCAGGCGGCCCGGGGTCGCGTCTACGATAGCGGACTCGGTCTTGCCGTTTACTTCCTTGGACAGACGTACCTTGATCGGCGCGTGAATACCAACGATACCCTCGTTGTACGCCATCAGCGCCTCGTCCACGTTGCGGAATACCTTGCCGGCGCCCGGCTCGGTATCGCGGTCGATGGTCAGGTAGTAGGAGCCGAGGACCATATCCTGAGACGGAATGGTAACCGGCTTGCCGTCCTGCGGCTTGAGCAGGTTGTTCGCGGACAGCATCAGCAGACGGGCCTCAGCCTGTGCCTCTGCGGACAGCGGAACATGAACTGCCATCTGGTCGCCGTCGAAGTCGGCGTTAAATGCGGTACATACCAGCGGATGCAGGCGGATCGCACGGCCTTCTACGAGGACCGGCTCGAACGCCTGAATACCCAGACGGTGCAGGGTCGGTGCACGGTTCAGCATAACCGGATGACCCTTGATGATGCCCTCGAGCACGTCCCATACCTCGGGCTTTGCACGCTCTACCATCTTCTTTGCAGACTTGATGTTCTGTGCGGTGCCGTCCTCAACCAGCTTCTTCATAACAAACGGCTTGAACAGCTCGAGTGCCATTTCCTTCGGCAGACCGCACTGATAGATCTTCAGATCCGGGCCTACGACGATAACCGAACGGCCGGAGTAGTCAACTCGCTTGCCGAGCAGGTTCTGACGGAAACGGCCCTGCTTGCCCTTCAGCATGTCGGACAGGGACTTGAGTGCACGGTTGTTCGGGCCGGTAACCGGACGGCCGCGGCGGCCGTTATCGATCAGGGCGTCAACAGCCTCCTGCAGCATGCGCTTCTCGTTGCGCACGATGATGTCCGGCGCACCCAGCTCGAGCAGGCGCTTGAGACGGTTGTTGCGGTTGATCACGCGGCGGTACAGGTCGTTCAGGTCGCTCGTTGCGAAGCGGCCGCCGTCCAGCTGTACCATCGGACGGATTTCCGGCGGGATGACCGGAACAACGTCCATGATCATCCACTCCGGGCGGTTGTGCGACAGACGGAAGGATTCTACAACCTCCAGTCGCTTGATGATGCGCAGTCGCTTCTGGCCGGAAGCCTCACGCAGCTCTGCGGTCAGCTCCTTGGAGAGCTGGTCGAGGTCCAGCTCCGCGAGCAGCTCCTTGATGGACTCCGCGCCCATGCCGGCACGGAAGTCCTCGTCGTACTTTTCACGCATGTCGCGGTACTCAGCCTCGGTCAGGATCTGCTTCTTCATCAGCGGCGTGTCGCCCGGATCAATTACGATATAGTTTGCAAAGTACAGGACCTTCTCCAGTACACGCGGGCTGATATCCAGGATCAGGCCCATGCGGGACGGGATGCCCTTGAAGTACCAGATGTGCGATACCGGCGCTGCCAGCTCAATGTGGCCCATGCGCTCGCGGCGGACCTTGGCCTTGGTGACCTCAACGCCGCACTTGTCGCAGATCTTGCCCTTGAAGCGAACCTTCTTGTACTTGCCGCAGTGGCACTCCCAGTCCTTGGTCGGTCCAAAGATACGCTCGCAGAACAGGCCATCGCGTTCCGGCTTGAGCGTACGGTAGTTAATGGTTTCGGGCTTCTTTACCTCGCCGTAAGACCACTGGCGGATCAGCTCGGGCGAAGCCAGACCGATCTTAATGGCGTTAAACGTATGATATCCCATATATTTTAAGATGCTCCTTCCCTATTCACAGATGATTTCACTTACGCTCAGTCTTATTCGCCCAGACCGTCGTCAAAATCACCTTCGGCATCGTCACCGCCATCCTCGGCGGGGTTATCCAGTGCAAAGAGATCGGTGTCGCCTTCCTCGGCATCGTTGATGCCGAAGCCTGCTGCGGTGAACTCGTCATCCGCGCCGGAGACAGCCTGCTCCATCGGACGGGTGTACTCAGCGGTCTCCTCGTCGTCGTCCTCAGACAGCTCGATCACTTCCATGTTCTCGTCCAGAACCTGAATATCCAGACACAGAGCCTGCAGCTCCTTGGTGAGTACCTTGAAGGATTCCGGAACGCCCGGCTGCGGTACGTTGTGACCCTTGACGATCGCCTCGTAGGTCTTGACACGGCCGGTGATATCGTCGGACTTGACGGTCAGGATCTCCTGCAGGGTATATGCGGCGCCGTATGCTTCCAGCGCCCAAACTTCCATCTCGCCGAAGCGCTGGCCGCCGAACTGCGCCTTGCCGCCCAGAGGCTGCTGGGTTACGAGCGAGTACGGGCCGGTCGAACGGGCATGGATCTTATCGTCTACCAGATGATGCAGCTTGAGGTAGTACATATAACCAACGGTTACGCGGTTATCGAACTTCTCACCGGTACGGCCGTCGTATACGACGCTCTTGCCGTCCTCGTTAACGCCTGCTGCAACCAGCGTCTCCTTGATATCCTCGAGCGTTGCGCCGTCGAATACCGGGGTCTCGACCTTCCAGCCGAGCTTCTTGGCTGCGAAGCCAAGGTGAACCTCGAGCACCTGACCGATGTTCATTCGGGACGGTACGCCCAGCGGGTTCAGTACGATGTCGAGCGGACGGCCATCCTCCAGGAACGGCATATCCTCCTGCGGCAGAATGCGGGAAACGACACCCTTGTTACCATGACGGCCTGCCATCTTATCGCCGACAGAGATCTTGCGCTTCTGTGCGATATAAACGCGGACAACCATGTTGACACCGGGAGACAGCTCATCGCCGTTCTCGCGGGTAAATACCTTAACGTCTACAACGATACCGGATTCGCCGTGCGGCGCACGCAGAGAGGTATCACGAACCTCGCGGGCCTTCTCACCGAAGATCGCGCGGAGCAGGCGCTCCTCTGCGGTCAGCTCGGTCTCGCCCTTCGGAGTAACCTTGCCGACCAGGATGTCGCCGGCATGAACCTCAGCGCCGACACGGATGATGCCGCGCTCGTCGAGGTTGCGGAGTGCGTCCTCGCCGACGTTCGGGATATCACGGGTGATCTCCTCAGGTCCGAGCTTGGTATCACGAGATTCGGACTCGTACTCCTCGATATGGATAGAGGTGTAAACATCGTCGCGTACCAGACGCTCGTTCAGCAGTACGGCGTCCTCGTAGTTGTAGCCTTCCCAGGTCATAAAGCCGATGAGGGCATTCTTGCCCAGTGCAACCTCGCCCTGATCGGTAGACGGGCCGTCGGACAGAACGTCGCCTGCCTTGACACGCTCGCCCAGATCAACGATCGGGCGCATGTTGATACAGGTGGACTGGTTGGAACGCATGAACTTGGTCAGCGGATAGGTCTTGTCGGTGCCGTTGTCGTAGTGTACGCAAACCTCGCGGGCGGTTACGCGGGTAACAACGCCGTCACCCTCTGCCAGCGGAATCGTACCGGAGTCAACAGCTGCCTTGTACTCCATGCCGGTTGCAACGACCGGAGCCTCGGTGCGGAGCAGCGGTACGGCCTGACGCTGCATGTTCGCGCCCATCAGTGCGCGGTTTGCGTCGTCATGGTCGAGGAACGGGATGAATGCGGTAGCAACCGAGATCATCATGCGCGGAGAAACGTCCATCAGGTCAACGTCCTTGCGGTCTACCTCGACGAACTCATCGCGCATACGGCAGGTTACACGGTCGTTTACGAGGTTGTTGTTCTCGTCGAGCGGCTCGGTAGCCTGGCAGACGATGTACTCGTCCTCGACGTCTGCGGTCATGTAGCGAACCTCGTCGGTAACGTGGCAGCGGACCTCGCCGGTTTCCTCGTCCTTGGTCTTTTCGATAACGCGGTACGGCGCCTCGATAAAGCCGAAGTCGTTGATGCGTGCATAGGTTGCCAGATAAGAGATCAGGCCGATGTTAGGACCTTCAGGGGTCTCGATCGGGCACAGACGGCCGTAATGGGAGTAGTGTACGTCTCGAACCTCGAAGGATGCACGGTCACGGGACAGACCGCCGGGACCGAGGGCGGACATACGACGCTTGTGGGTCAGCTCAGCCAGCGGGTTGTTCTGATCCATGAACTGCGAAAGCGGAGAGGAACCGAAGAACTCCTTGATGGCTGCGGTTACCGGACGGATGTTGATCAGGGACTGCGGCGTAACAACGTCGAGATCCTGAATGGTCATGCGCTCACGGATAACACGCTCCATGCGGGAGAAGCCGATGCGGAACTGGTTCTGCAGCAGCTCGCCTACGCAGCGCAGACGGCGGTTGCCCAGATGGTCGATATCGTCAACCGTGCCGATGCCGTGACCGAGGTTGAGCAGATAGCAGATGGAAGCGAGCATATCATCAACGATGATGGTCTTCGGAATCAGATCGAAGTGACGCTCCTTCACGGTCTTCTTCAGCTCGTCGCCCTGTACGCCGGAGTCGATGATCTCCTTGAGGACGGTGAAGCGAACCTTCTCCTTGAGGCCCAGATCCTCTGCGGTTGCGCCGCCGAGGTAGTCGGAGAAATCGTTTACGTCTACCATGCCGTTGCCGAATACCTTAACGGCAGTGCCCTCGGCAGACTCGATCACAACGCTGTTTACGCCGCGGGCAGCCATCATGGTTGCCTTCTCGCGGGAGAGAACCTCGCCGTCCTCTGCCAGAACCTCGCCGGTCATCGGGTCAGCGACTGCATTTACCAGCTTGTGGCCGGTGATGCGGCGTGCGATGTTCAGCTTCTTGTTGTACTTGTAGCGGCCGACTGCGGAAATGTCGTAGCGGCGCATATCGAAGAACATGGCGTCCATCAGAGAGGTAGCCGACTCCACAGAGGGCGGCTCGCCCGGACGCATCTTCTTGTAGATCTCGATGAGGGCTTCCTCGGCGGTGTGCGCCGGGTCCTTGTCGAGGGTTGCAACGATCAGCGGATCCTCACCGAACAGCTCCTTGATCTCGGCATCGGTCTTAACACCGATGGCACGGATGAAGCTGGTGATCGGAATCTTGCGGTTTTTATCAATGCGAACGTAGAAAACGTCGTTTGCATCGGTCTCGTACTCGAGCCATGCGCCGCGGTACGGGATTACGGTAGCGGAGAGCAGAACCTTGTCGGTCTTGTCAAGCTCCTTGCCGTAGTATACGCCCGGGGAACGAACGAGCTGAGATACGATCGCGCGTTCTGCACCGTTGATGATGAAGGTAGCAGCGTGGGTCATCTTCGGGAAGTCACCCATGAAGATCTCCTGCTCCTTGATCTCACCGGTCTCCTTGTTGCGCAGACGCATGCGGACCTTCAGCGGAGTTGCATACGTTGCATCTCGTGCCTTGCACTCCTCAATGCTGTACTTCGGCTCCTCGTCCATCGAAAAATCGAGGAAGGAAAGCTCCAGATTTCCGGTGTAGTCCGTGATGGACGCGGTATCGTCAAAAACCTCACGCAGGCCCTGATCCAGGAACCATTCGTAAGACTTCTTCTGCACCTCGATGAGATTCGGCATTTCGAGAATCTCTTCGATTCGTGCAAAGCTCTTTCGTGTGGTTTTGCCGTGCTGTACGTCTTTCACCTTCATGTGCTTTGATCACTCCGTTTCTTTCGGCTGTTGGTGTTGGTTGATACGCCCGGCGGCGTTGTAAAAACTTCATTCTTTCGTCTTGCTTTTTTCATCAGACAGTGCTAACATAATGACAGGCATAGAGAAAAGCCTGCAACTTTCAGCAGCAAACCATTATACCATGTTTTTAATATATCCGTCAAGCGCACGGCAAACAATAATTGCACAAAAAGGGAGAGGTTTTGTCCTCTCCCTTTGTTGTTCTCGCAAAAAAATCCCCCGCCAGAGCGCCAAACCGCAGCAGCATCCCCCCGTTTCCCCGTTTTCCGTCGTTATACGGCGGGCGGAGGGCAGCCCGCCCTGCGGAAGTGCTCCGAACAAAGCCGTCCATCAAACCGAACAGAAAAGGCACGCCAAAGGCGTGCCTTTTCGCATTCCCTGACGCCTTTCGGCAACGCCGAAACAGGCAGGGACAGGTCTGCCGCAGCAGACCGCATTAAATTCCCCATAAAAGTCAGGGCGTGTACCTGACTTTTATCCCACTGCTCGCGCCGCGGCGGCGCGACCTCGTCCGCCGTGCGGACGAGAGGGGGATATCCGGAAAAGTTTCCTTGGGAACTTTTCCGGTATCTAAGGGGGACAGCGTCCCCCTTAGAGGACTTTCGACAGAAAGTCTTTTAAGCGCGGATGCTGCGGATTTGCGAAGAACTCCTTCGGCTCGTTCTGCTCTACGATATTGCCGCCGTCCATGAACAGCACGCGCGTTGCAACCTCGCGGGCAAAGCCCATCTCGTGGGTAACAACAACCATGGTCATGCCGTCATCAGCCAGCTCCTTCATGATTTCCAGAACCTCGCCGACCATTTCCGGGTCGAGCGCCGAGGTCGGCTCGTCGAACAGCATCACATCCGGATTCATTGCCAGCGCGCGCGCGATGGCGATACGCTGCTGCTGACCGCCAGAAAGCTGCGCCGGATAGCTGTCCGCCTTGTCCGGCAGACCGACACGCGCAAGCAGCTCGAGCGCACGCTTGTCCGCCTCTTCATCGGTCATGACCTTGAGCTTGACCGGTGCCAGCTTGATATTCTCGCGCACGGTCAGGTGCGGGAACAGGTTGAACTGCTGGAACACCATGCCCATACGGCGGCGCACCAGATTGATATCCGTGTCCTTGGCGGTGATGTTCTGTCCCTCGAAGATAATTTCGCCGCCGGTCGGCTCCTCGAGCAGGTTCAGACAGCGCAGAAAGGTGGACTTACCCGAGCCGGACGGGCCGATGACTACGACCTTCTCGCCCTTCTCGATATGCTCGTTGACACCCTTGAGCACCTCATGGTTGCCAAAGGATTTGTGCAGGTTTTTAACGTCGATCACTTTCGCGCAGCCTCCTCTCAAAAATGCCGAGCAGCTTGGTCAGGATGATAACGAGCACCAGATAGATGATCGCAAGGCTGACATACGGCACATAGGCCTGATAGGTATTGGACACAATATTCTGTGCCTGCTTGGTCACGTCGCGCAGCGCGATGACCGACACGAGCGAGGTATCCTTCAGCAGGGTGATCATCTCATTGCCGAGTGCCGGAAGAATGTTCTTGATCGCCTGCGGAATGACGATCAGGCGCATGGTCTGTGCATAGTTCAGGCCGAGCGAACGGCCGGCCTCCATCTGACCCGGATTGACCGACATCAGACCGCCGCGCACGATCTCGGCAACATACGCGCCCGAGTTGATGCCCAGTGTAACGATGCCGCACACCAGACGCGCTGTATCATCCTTAGGCACCATGATAACAAAGCCCATGATCAGCAGCTGAACCATCATAGGCGTACCGCGGATGACGGTCAGATACAGCTTGCAGATTGCGTTGAGAATGCTCAGAATGATGTTGCTTTTGCCCATGCGGCGGGAATCATGCGCCGTGCGGACTATAGCGATCAGCAGACCGATGATAACACCGAGGATCAGTGCACCGATCGTGACCGCAAATGTGATTTTCAGACCGTTCAGGAACCATTTCCAGCGGTCCGCTGCGATAAAGGTCTGGTACAGCTGGAACAGCAGGTTCCGCAGACCCTCCGGCAGATTGACAACCGAATCCGGTACAATTTTCAGCCACTGGTCCATTGTAATACCGTTCACAGGTCATCCCCTCTTTCTTTTCATTTTACTGCAAAAGAGGGGCGGCGCTGAACCGTCCCTCTTCCTTTGTACGCGTTTGTTGATTTACTGTGCTGCGGAATCAGCGCTGATATACTTGTCGACGATGGACTGCAGGGTGCCGTCACCCTCGAGCTCCTTCAGAGCGCCGTTTACCTTGTCGAGCAGCTCGGTGTTGCCCTTCTTGATAGCGATCGCGTAATCCTCGTCAGCGTAAGCGGTGTCGAGGATCTTGAGGCCGCTGTTTGCAGCAACATAGTTCTTAGCCGGCTCCTGGTCGATAACAACGCAGTCGATCTGATCATTTACCAGTGCAGCAACTGCGAGCGGACCGTTGTTGAACTGCTTTACATGCTCCTGACCGTAGTCACCGGTGCAGTAGATGTCGCCGGTGGTGCCGGTCTGAACGCCGATGTTCTTGCCCTCCAGATCATCCGGAGAAGCGATATCGGAACCGTCCTTAACGATGATGACCTGAACGCCCTTTGCGTAGGAATCCGAGAAATCTACGTTCTCCTGACGATCCGGGGTAACGGTCATGCCAGCCAGCGCCACGTCGACGGTGTCGCTCTGCAGCGCCGGAATCAGGGAATCGAACTCCATATCGGTGACCTCGAGCTTCATGCCCAGCTTGTCAGCGATAGCAGCAGCAATGTCCACATCGATGCCCTGTACGTTACCGTCGTCGCCAACGAACTCGTACGGCGGGAAAGTAGCGTTAGTACCCATGCGCAGCGTGCCGCCGTCCGCAGAGGTAGATGTGGTGGAATCCTGTGCGTCGCTGCTGGAATCAGCGGTCTTGGAGCCGCCGCAGCCGGTCAGCAGCATAGAACCTGCCAGTACCATGCTCAGCATAGCAATGGAAAACTTCTTCATTTGTGTTAACTCCTTCCGATTTGACCCGTGCAAAACGGGCATCTCTTACTAATATTGATTATTATACAGCGCGTTCTATAATAATGCAACCTAAATTTCAGCGAAAAAACTATGGAAAAGCATTTATTTTTTCAGCAATCATGACACAAGCAATCGGTAATTCGTTAAGGCAATACCGCATAATTGAACAAGAGTGATTTGCGAGTAAATTTTGCGTACTGACGAGGCACAGTTTTGCGGTAATACTTGATGTATTACCGTGAAACTGCAACAAAGTCAGGACACAAAATTTCCGCAAAGCACCGCAGTCTTAATTGTGCGGTGTTGCCTTAATTGCCAATTAACGCTCTGCATTTTCGCAGCATAGTCTGCATTAACCACAAGGAGGTGCCCTATGTCCCCTGTTATATATGTATCGCCTGCGTTTCGCACAGCCTGCGCCGAGCCGCGCGGCGCGCTTCTCCTGTTGCACTCCGATCCGATTCGCTCCGCGCCGATTGTCGGCAGTGCGGCAAGCGGTGCGCGCCTGTTCATCCTGTGCGAGCAGAACGGCTGGTGTCATGTACGCACGCACACAGCCTGCGGCTGGGTTCCGAAAACCGACATTGTGCTGTTTTACTGCCGTCCGGCTTTGTGAAGCTTTCGTCAAACCAGTTATTTTTTTGACAAACAAGGTGTATTTTCATCAATTTCTCCCATTTTTACTGATGATTTTGCATTTTCACTTGCGTTGCTTAAAGCGATACAGTATAATGTAAAATGTTCGATGCGACAATCGCAAGGAGGTACGAAAAAGAGTGTATCAGATTTTGAAAAAGCAAACGCTGAACGCAAACACCAAGCTGATGGTGATCGAGGC
>NZ_JAQEHY010000023.1:0-20621 GCF_027665985.1 Butyricicoccus sp. AM78-15b2TA | reverse complement strand
TTAGTATATCAAAACCAGAAGCATTTGTCAAGAACTTTTTTCAAATTCTTTTTCAGAACCTCAATCGGTTCTAAACCAAACTTTTCGGTTTTGCGCTCGTCTCTGAGAGACAGCTTTAATAGAATACCAAATCCGACAGCGAATGTCAAGCACTTTTTTCAAACTATTGAGATTTTTCTGAAAACGTGATAAGATAATTGCACGATACTATAATAAAGCCGAACACCCGATCGAACAGTTCACCGGCATGTACGTTGTCAGGCAGCGGCCTGACGATGCGGCGCGGTACGACGACAATTTACCGCCAACGCAGAACTGCCTGACCATGATTCCCGCTGCCGCACAGGGCTGGTCGTATTTCGACCTGCTGCACAAAATGTCGGAAAGCCGCCGGCAGTTATAACTATTATATGTAAGGAGCAGAACATGACCGCACAGGACATTCTCAAACAATATTTTGGCTACGATTCGTTCCGTCCCGGACAGGACGAGCTGGTTCGCGCCATCCTTTCCGGCCGGGATACGCTCGGCATTATGCCGACCGGTGCGGGCAAGTCCATCTGCTATCAGGTGCCCGCCATGCTGTTCCCCGGTCTGACACTGGTCATTTCCCCGCTCATTTCGCTGATGAAGGATCAGGTCGGTGCGCTTGTGGAAGCAGGCGTTCCTGCCGCGTGCATCAACAGTGCGATGAGTGCGGAGGAATTCCGCGATGCACTGTACTTCGCCGGACGAGGACAGTACAAGCTGCTGTATGTTTCGCCGGAACGCCTGACCGCCCCCTCGTTTCTCGAATTTGCCAAGCGCGTACCGATTTCGATGGTCACAGTCGATGAAGCACACTGTATTTCTCAATGGGGACAGGATTTTCGTCCAAGCTACCTCAAAATTCTCGACTTTCTCGCCGAACTGCCTGAGCGGCCGCTCGTTTCCGCGTTTACGGCAACCGCAACAGCTGAGGTTCGTGACGACATTGTGCAGGCACTCGGTCTGCACGAACCCTTCATCAAGACCACCGGTTTTGACCGTCCAAATCTGTATTTTGCTGTCGAACAGCCGACCTCCAAGGGCATGAAGCTGCTGCAGCTGCTGAACGAGCGCAAGGATAAAAGCGGCATCGTCTACTGCTCCACCCGCAAAAACGTGGAGGAGATCTGCGATCTGCTGCTCAGCCGCAGTCTGCCCGCCACCCGCTATCACGCGGGCCTCGATCCTGACGAGCGCCGCGAGAATCAGGACGATTTTCTGTACGACCGCAAGACCATTATGGTCGCTACCAACGCATTCGGCATGGGTATCGACAAATCCAACGTGTCGTTCGTTATCCACTATAATATGCCGAAAAATATGGAGAGCTACTATCAGGAGGCCGGCCGTGCCGGTCGAGACGGCCAGCCTGCCGACTGTATTCTGCTGTACAGCGGACAGGATGTGCGCATGGCCGAGTTTCTGATTGAGCGCAGCCACGAAGCCGAGGACGAAACCATTGACGAGGCAACCCGTCAGCAGCTCATCGCGCGCGACCGCGAACGCCTCAAGCAGATGACGTTCTACTGCACCACGACCGAGTGCCTGCGGCATTACATTCTGCGCTATTTCGGTGAAAATTCACCGTTGTCGTGCGGACACTGCAGCAGCTGCGACACTAATTTCGAGGAAGTGGATGCAACCATGGACGCACGAAAAATCCTCTCGTGCGTATACCGGCTGGATGAACGCGGCCGTGCGTTCGGCAAAACCGTCGTTTCGGCCATTCTGACCGGCAGCAAGAACGAAAAAATCACGCAGTTCCATCTGGATACACTTTCCACCTATAATATTATGCCGGACAGCACCGCCGTGTATGTCCGTCGGCTGATCGACATGCTGCTCGAGCGCGGATACCTCATCGCCGACCCGGACCGCATGAACGTGCTCGTGCTCGCCCGCACCGGCAACGCACTCATGCGCGGACGCGGTGAATTCCGCGTCAAGCTGCCCAAGGAGAAAAAGCCGGCAGCAGCCAAACAGTATGCGGCTCTTGCGGAAGATGTGGACGAAAAGCTGTTCGATGCGCTCCGTGATGTGCGAACCCGCCTTGCAGCACGTGCAGGCGTGCCGCCGTATGTTATCTTTTCCAACGCAACGCTCGCTGATATGGCTGCAAAACAGCCGTCAAGCGAGTTCGATCTGCTGTCCGTCCGCGGCGTAGGCGACGCAAAGGCAAGACGATACGGCAAGGAGTTTCTGGCAGCGATTAGGAAATACCGGAATGAAAACCTCGGGAAGTAGTGCAATAGAGCGAAGGGAATGTGAAGTTTACCTTTGCGTGGGAGCACAATGTGCTCCCCTACGGAATAGCGTGCAGCAATCGTTTGATACGGTGTGCCGAAGTCGTACCCCAGGGCACCTTCTCTTGCCCTAACAGGCAATTCACCTTGTCGCACCCTGCGGCAAAACATTCATCATTCGATAGAACTCGCAGGTGCCGTCCGCAGCCGCCAGACAAACGAGTTGCGCAACACTGTTATCCCCCAGGGGACCTTCTCTTGCCCTTCGGGCAATTCACCTTGTGCTGCGCCTGCGCAGAGCAGCCGGTATGTGTAGCAGTAAGGAATCTGACACTGCGAACAGGTTGAGAAAGATACGGAAGTAAAAATCCTCTGCCGTTCCCCTATTTCGAAGCGGTCGCCGCTCTCTGATCTGCGCCAGACTAAGAAATAAAGGAAACGGGATTCACAAGGGCGGAAACCTTAGTTGCCACCCTTGTGCCCGCCGCCGCAGGTGCGGCGGACCTCCCAGCCGTCCGGACTGCACCCATTCCGAAATCTTCAGCGAATAGATAAAAATAAGTAAAGCCGACAGGCACACCCATCGGCTCAGGAAAAATATCAGCCGTTCTGCTGATCGTTTTTCTGATTCTGCTGGCTCTGATTCTGCTGCTGATTCTGCTGACCCTGCTGGTTCCGGTTCTTGTTCTGCTTGCTCATTTGGCTCACCTCGTTTCGTTTGCAATGCTATTCTGCACCACAAACGCGAAAAATATACTCGCAGGACTTGCAGAATAGCGAAAAACCTGTTAAAATTGTTCTGCGTGTTATACAGTTAATATTTTAGATGATATAAAAGAAAGAAGGACACTCACCATGTCGGGACATTCCAAATGGAATAACATCGCAAAGCGCAAGGGCGCAAACGATGCAAAAAAAGCAAAGATTTTCACCAAAATCGGCCGTGAAATGGCAATCGCAATCAAGGAAGGCGGCTCCGCTAATCCGGACTTCAATGCTCGCCTGCGCGACTGCATTGCAAAGGCAAAGGCCAACAACATGCCGAACGACAACATCAAGCGCACGCTCGATAAGTACTCCGGCGCAAACGGTCAGGTCGATTACGAGGCAAACAACTATGAAGGCTACGGCGTAGGCGGCGTTGCAGTCGTTGTTGAGACCCTGACGGACAACAAGAACCGCACCGTTGCGGACGTTCGTCACCTGTTCGACAAGTACGGCGCAGGTCTGGGCGCTTCCGGCTGCGTATCCTGGCAGTTCGATAAGAAGGGCGTTATCATTATGGAGAGCGAAGGTCTGGACGAGGACGCTGTTATGATGCAGGCGCTCGACGCAGGCGCTGAGGATTTCCTCGTTGAGGAAGGCGTTTTCGAAATCTACACCGCTCCGGATGATTTTTCTACCGTTCGTGAGGCACTCGAGAAGGAAGGCTACACCTTCGCACAGGCTGAGCTGCAGATGGTTCCGCAGAACTACATCACCCTTGAGAAGGAAGAGGATATGGCGCAGATGCGCAAGCTGCTCGACAACCTCGAGGATAACGACGACGTGCAGGCAGTTTGGCACAACTGGGAGAATGAGGATGATTACGAGGGCTAATGCCCCGGTCAAAACCGCATAAAAAAGCACCGCATACCGAGGTATGCGGTGCTTTCTTCACTTTCTCACGAACTTCACCGCGCTCATTGCAGCCTCGGCGCCGTCTGCGACGGCCTTTGCCACCTGCAGCAGACCTCCGGTGCAGTCACCGGCCGCAAACAGGCCGGGTACAGCCGTCGAGCCGTCGGCGTTCGCCTTGATGCGCGTGCCGTCCAGCTGCGCGCCCAGCTTGCGGGCAAAATCGCCGCTGCCTGCGGTACCGTAGGCGATGAACACACCGGAAACGTGCAGCGGTTCTCCCTCGGCAAACGCCACGCGCGACACCAGTTCATCGCCCTCGATCGCGCTTACCTTGCGCGTTTCCACGCGCAGACCGTCCGGCAAATCCGCCGGAGCTTCGCTGCCATCGGTCAGCAGCGTAACGGACTGCGCCACCGGCAGCAGCACCCGCGCTTCCTCGAGCGCATACTCACCCTGACCGAGCACGGCAACGTCCTTGCCGCGATAGAAAAACGCATCGCAGATGGCGCAGTAGCTGACGCCGTGGCCCTCAAATGCAGCTACGCCCTCGATTTTCGGCACCGCACGCGGCGAACCGGTTGCCAGAATGACCGCATCCGCGTCAAACACGCCGTCCGCAGTCTTAACCGTGAAGCCTTGCGCCGCATACTCAATACCGGTTACCTCGGTCTGCCGCAAAACTGCGCCCAGACGTTCAGCCTGCTTCTGTCCGCGCTCGAGCAGCTCTGCGCCGGAAACTGGCTCAATAAAGCCGAAATAATTCTCGATCTTGTCCGTTTTGGCCAGTGCACCACCGTCCTTATACAGAACGGTTGCCTGCATGCCGGCGCGTACCGCGTAAATCGCAGCACTCAGTCCCGCCGGTCCGCCGCCAATGATAACAATGTTGGGCATTCTTTTGTCCTTTCCAAATTGAAAATTGAGAATGGAAAATGACGGATACACGCAATGCGCGATAACTTAATTCTCAATTATTCCTTTTCAATTCTCCATTATTTTGCGGTTTCCTCGTCAAACCACTGCTGATACGCCTTCTGCAGCTTATCGAGCAGTGCAGGATCCTTGCCGCCGAGCGGCTTGCCGTCCAGCTCGCATGCGCCGACGCAGTGCGTGCCGGTGGACAGGATCATCACCTCATCCGCGTTTTTCAGCTCATCCACAGTGAACGGCGCGATGCGGGTCGGCACGCCGAGCTTGTCGCACAGCGTAAGAAAATGCTTGCGCGTAATACTCGGCAGAATAAGATTATCCGCCGGAGGCGTACAGAACACGCCATCCTTGAGAATCGCCAGACCGGAATGTGCGCCCTCAGTCACGCGGTCGCCGCGGTGGAAAACGACCTCGTCACAGCCCGCCTCAACAGCCTGCTGCATCGCCATGCAGTTCGGAATAAGGTTGAGCGTTTTGATGTTGCAATGCAGAAAACGCGTGTCCTCGACCGAAATCAGCTTGTACGGATGATCCTGGCGGTCCAGTCCGCACGGCTCGGAAAATGCCATCAGGCTGGCCTTGCCGCCCTTGGGGAACGCGTGCATGCGGTGTGCCACTGCACGCGTGGACTGCCAGTACAGCATATGCGGCGCATCCGAATCCAACTGAGACACCAGCTCGTTCAGCGTTTTTGTCAGCTCGTCACGCTGCATCGGCGGCTCAATGCGGAGTAGCTTCAGACTGTTGTAAAAGCGGTCCAGATGATCCTCAAGCTCGAAGATTTTCTTGTTGTTGACCATCGCCGCATCGTAAACACCGTCGCCGAAGTAAAAACCGCGATCGGTGATAGGCGCCTGCACCTCGTCAATGCGGCCGATTTTTCCGTTATAGTATGCAATATCCTTCATGGGAATATGCCTCCTTTGATCAAAATTCCGGGTCAATCTAATCTCAGTATAACGGTTTTCGACAGGGTTTGCAAGTAGGCCGGAAACGCGGTATAATAATTAAACCGGCAGGCTGCTGACAGCCGTTATCCGATACCGCAACCGCATGTTGCTTGTCCGTAAAAAGATCCTATGATACACTTACCTCACGGAGGTGTTCGATTATGAATACAAAGGATATTTTATATCATCTCAGAACCGAAAAAGATCTCTCACAGGACGAACTGGCTGCAAAAATTTTTGTCACCCGACAGGCGGTATCCCGCTGGGAAACGGGCGAAACCACGCCGAATGTCGAAACGCTCAAGCTGCTTTCCGCGTTCTTTAACGTGTCGATCAATACGCTTCTCGGCTCTCCGCGGCAGCTGATCTGCCAATGCTGCGGCATGCCGCTTGAAGATTCCATCACCAGTAAAGAGCCAGACGGCTCCTTTAACGAGGATTACTGCATGTGGTGCTATGCCGACGGAACCTTCAAATACACCACGAAAGAGCAGCTGATTGACGTTTGCGTAACGCATATGGCAACCGAAAGCTGGCCTGCAGAGCAGGTTCGCGCCCATATGGAAGCCATTGTGCCGACCCTCAAGCACTGGAACAAATAAAGGAGAACGCTATGCCGTTTGACTTCAAAAAAGAGTATAGAGAACTCTACATGCCGAAAAGCAAGCCGCAGCTTGTCGAAGTGCCACCAATGAACTACATTGCCGTGCGCGGCACTGGCGACCCGAACGAGGACGGCGGTGCATATCAGCAGGCCATCAGCGTACTGTATGCCGTGGCCTACACGCTGAAAATGAGCTATAAGACCGATTATAAAATCGCAGGCTTCTTTGAATATGTTGTTCCGCCGCTGGAAGGTTTCTGGCGGCAGGATAATGTGGACGGTGTAAATTATTCGGATAAATCCGGTTTCCACTGGATTTCCGTCATTCGTCTGCCGGATTTTGTGACCAAGACGGATTTTGACTGGGCGGTACAGACGGCTGCAAAAAAGAAACAGCTGGATTGCTCCTCAGCCGAGTTTTTGACGATTGAGGAAGGTCTGTGCGTGCAGATCATGCACGTTGGCTCCTATGATGACGAGCCTGCGTCTGTTGCGGTGATGGACGAGTATCTCGCACAAAACGGCTATGCAAACGATCTCACCGCCGAACGACTGCACCACGAGATTTATCTCTCCGACCCGCGCAAAACCGCGCCGGAGAAACGCAAAACTGTCATTCGCCACCCGATCAAAAAGGCGTAAAATAACAAGAATACTTTTCAGAAAGGTTTGATTTTTTGTCCGGAACACTTCTTCATATCTGCTGTGCGCCCTGCTCCATTGCGTGCATCGACACGCTGCGGCAGGAGGGCATCGAGCCGGTAGGTTTTTGGTACAATCCCAACATTCACCCGATGAAAGAGTACAAAATGCGCAAGAATACACTCGTTGAGTATGCAAAAAGCATTGATCTCAAGCTGGAGATCGAGAACGAGTACGGTCTGCGAAAGTTCATCGAAGCTGTCTATCCCAACTGGGATAACCGCTGTGCGACCTGCTATGCGCTCCGCTTTGAGGAAACCGCGCGCTACGCCGCCGAGCACGGCTACGACCGGTTTACCTCTACCCTGTTTGTCAGCCCGTACCAGAATCACGAGCTGATGCGTCAGATCTGCGAGCAAATGGCCGAAAAATACGGTGTCGAGTATCTGCACCGCGACTTTTCGCCGCGCTTCCGCGAGGGACAGGATAAGGCGCGTGAGCTTGGCCTGTACATGCAGAATTACTGCGGCTGTGTTTTCTCCGAGGAGGACCGCTACCGCAAGCGCAAAAAGAAGAAAAAGCCGGACGCCGCGCAGGCGTAAGGCGGAAATCGGGGTGTTTCGGCACAATTCGACCGAAATACCCCGCAATAACCGCTTTACAAACGCACGAAAGACTGGTATACTATATCATGTACTCGCGCCCGTAGCTCAGCTGGATAGAGCGTTGGACTCCGACTCCAAAGGCCATGCGTTCGAATCGCACCGGGCGTACCATCGATAACCGTCTGTTCCGCTGGAACGGGCGGTTTTTCTTTACTTTTTCAAGGATTGCTTTAACAGAGTAAAATCGAGGCTACTGCGCAGGCTACTACGTGGTAGCCTGAACAGTAAAAAAAGAGCGGCAATGCCTCGACTCTTGTCATGGGGTTCGCCTCCTTCAAAATCGTTTATATCTTCATTATATCTGACGTTTCGGCAAAAGCTCAGGGGAAAACGCAGATCGCGGCAAAAGGTTTGTCCCAGGGGTCATTCCAGCTCCATATCCTTCTGCCGTGCCGGCGCCTGCCGGGGCGGGGACAGGAACTCCTCCACGTTCCGGCGCACGGCGGCGTAGTCCTGCTCCTCCCGCCGCGCCTTCTGACGCTCGGCGGTCAGCGCCGCCCTCCGTTATTCATAAGGGTTTGGGATGGTCTCGCCTGTCGGCTCGGTCAGCGCTTCAAAGCGTTTCACACTTTGAGGTCTCCACCGGAGACCCGCGCCCCAGCAAGCAATTTTGACTGTTCGGGCAAGGGACCTGAAAATCTCAAAATCCGCAAGCGGGCACTCGCTTGCTGTGCTTGCTGACTACTTCGTACCCCCGTATTTCTCCTTCTCCCCATACTACAATCTGAACAGGGCGTTTTGGCCAGATTTCGGAGGACTTTTTCAAAAAATGTCGCTCCTATCCGTAACCTTTCGCTGCCCACTTCGCCGGACGCCTTGTGTTTCTTCGGATATTCGTATACAATGTATCATGTTAAGTATTATCCATGCGGAGGTGCGGTAATAAACGGGATCAAGGGCTATATCTCCATTCGGGAGGCGTCTTACCGTTGGGGCGTGTCGGAGCGGCGGGTCAACCAGTATTGCGCCGGAGGGCGGATCCCTGGCGCGTCTCGGTTCGGGCGTTCATGGGCGATCCCGGAAAACGCGGAAAAGCCGTCCGACCCGCGCTTTCAGAAGCAGCGCCGCGATTCCGGCAGAACAAGCACCTGACGAACACCCGGCTGCATTTGAAGCATCCGCAAAAAGGAAGTGAACGCTATGGCCTGCGACGAGGCTTTGTACCGCCAATATCTGAGCGGTGACGACGAAGGGCTCAATGCCCTGATGAAAAAATACGGCGACCCGCTGACGCTGTACATCGACGGCTATCTGCACGACGTTCACGAGGCGGAGGAGCTGATGCTGGACGTTTTCGCCTATCTGTTCACCAAAAAGCCCCGCATCCGGGACGGCGGCTTCAAGGCGTATCTCTATAAGGCGGCGCGGCACATGGCGCTGCGCCACAAGAGCAAACGAAAGCCGCTGTTCAGCCTCGATGCGCTGACCGGCGAGCCGGAGGGGCGGCTGCTGGCAGAGGAGGTCATACAGACGGAGGAGCGAAACCGCGTCTTGCACTTCTGCATGGATGAAATGAACCCGGACTACCGAGAAGTCCTGTATCTCACCTATTTTGAAGGCATGAGCTACGCGCAGGCGGCGGAGGTCACGGGGAAAACGGTAAAGCAGATCACCAACATGGTATATCGCGGAAAAGAAAGCCTGCGAAGGCTGCTGGAACGGGAGGGAATCACAAATGCGGAGTCATGAGGAGCGCG
The DNA here is from genome assembly GCF_027665985.1 of Butyricicoccus sp. AM78-15b2TA. Taxonomy (NCBI): domain Bacteria; kingdom Bacillati; phylum Bacillota; class Clostridia; order Eubacteriales; family Butyricicoccaceae; genus Butyricicoccus; species Butyricicoccus sp. AM78-15b2TA. The sequence goes on along the minus strand of NZ_JAQEHY010000023.1, from coordinate 11,243 downwards.
TCGCGGAGACAAAGCGGCGCATTGCCAAAATGGAACGAGAGAAACGGCTGCGGCGCAATACGATTACCATGGCTTCCGCGGTGGCGGCGTGCCTTGTGCTGCTCATCGGCGCGTCCTTCGCCATGCCCGGCATTGCCGCGAAAATCCAGACAGGCGATTATGTGGGCTTTGAGACGGCGGCAAGTATGTACGGCGGCAGCGCGGCCTTGGGATACATCGTCATCGGGCTTCTGGCGTTTTTACTTGGCGTGTGCGTGACCGTTTTGTGCTTCCGGCTGCGGCAGATGAGCCGTGAGGACGAGCAGGACAGGGAAAGCGAGGATGCGCATGGAGCTGATTGAGAACCTGCTGCAACTGCTGACCACATTCGTTGGCGCGCTGCTCTCGGGTATCGCCTGCCGGAAAAGTGGGCGGCAGGCGTATTTTCTGCTGCTGTGCTTCTACGGCTGCTTTGCCCTCGGTGCGCTCTACTGGACGCTGTATCTGCTGCTGTTCGATACCACACCGCGCGTTTTCTATGTGTCGGAGTTCGGCTGGGTGGCGAGCGTAATTTTCCTGCGGATATTGCAGGCTACGCTGACCGGAACAAATGAGCGCAGCTTCCGCTGCCGCAGGGCGTGGCTTGCGCCTGCGTTCGGCGTGCCGCTACTGGCGTTCTACTGCACTTTCGGGGATATTCTCTCCAACCTGATCTGGTGCGGCATGATGGTATGGCTCTCCTTCTGTGCCATCCGGGGGCTGGTATACGCCAATGGGCAGACGGGCGCGGCGCGGAATATGCGGTGGTTTCACATAGGCGTGCTGTGCTTTGCCGGTTCGGAATATCTGCTGTGGACGGCGGGCTGCTTCTGGCCGGATACCTCACCGGCAAGCCCCACCTTCTGGTGTGATATGCTGCTGACGCTTGCGATTCTGGGGTTGCTGCCCGCCACGAGAAAGGCGGTGGAAGCGTGACCTACATCGAAAACATCTTCCTCTGCATGGTATCTCCCCTGCTGGTGGCTGCCCTGTGCATGGGCAGGCGGCAGCTCCGCTTTTTCCTGTTCTGCATTGCCGGAATGGGGGTATGCCTGCTTTCGGCCTATATCAACACCTTCCTCGCGGCGGTGTGTCAGGCGGACGCCCTTGCCGCCACGGCGGAGATCGCGCCGGTGGTGGAGGAAACGATGAAGCTGCTGCCGCTGGTGTTCTATCTTCTGGTGTTTGAGCCGGAGGGAGATAAAATCAAGGCTGCCGCAATAACAGTCACTCTCGCCTTTGCCACCTTTGAAAACGTGTGCTATCTCATTCAGAACGGCGCAGACCGCTTCTCCTTTATCTTCTTCCGGGGCTTCGGCACGGGAGCCATGCACGTCCTCTGCGGCCTGATCGTAGGCGGCGGACTTGCGTATGCGTGGCGGCGGACGTGGCTGAAGATTGCGGGCACCTGCGGGCTGCTGGGCGCGGCCATCACCCTCCACGCCATATACAATCTGCTCATCGCCTACGGCGGCGCGGCGCAGTACATCGCCTACGCCCTGCCGGTGCTGCTGGTGGCGGCGGGAAGATGGTCTGCATTCCGCTTATCGCATAGGAAATAACCGAATATCCACTCCTTGAGAGCTGCCTTTTGGCGGCTCTCAAATTTTTTTGAAAAATTTTGCGTTTTGGGTGAGAGTTTTTTCGATTTTTTGTACCTATATAAGTGAAGGGGTTTTTAAGCCGCATTTCAAAAAATCCAGAGAGGAGGTTCAAGCGGAATGTACGATACCGTAAGGCGGGTCGCACTCGTCAAGCAGCGGGTGCGGGAAAACACTCGCCGGAGGCAGCGGCGTGAGGCAATAAGCCTCTCCGCAGCGTGTATGCTGCTGTGCGCAGCGCTGATGCAGGCGGCGGGCACGGTCGTCGGGCCGGGACAGACCGCCGCATGGGGCGCGTTCGGCGCGATGCTGCTGCGGGAGGACGCAGGCGGCTATGTGCTGGTAGGCGTCGTCTGCTTTGCAGCGGCGGTGGTCATCACCGCGCTGTGCTTCCGGCTCAGAATCAGAGAAAATCAGAAAAAAGACGGGGCGGATAAGCCGAACCGACACGAACAGGAGGAAAGCCAATGAAGAAACGAATACTCAGTATCCTACTTACCCTTTGTATGGTGCTATGCCTTGTGCCGATAACGGTTTTTGCCGCAGGCGGTGCAAAAGCCATTCTGCCCGGTACGAGCGCCCAAAGCATATTAAAGATCGACAAAAGCAGGCTGTCCTTTGCGGGGCATGAATGGTGGGTGATCGGCCAAAAGACCGACAAAAGCAATAATGCGCCCATCATTACCCTGCTTGCGGTAAACAATGATTTCGGAGATGTCCCGTTCCGCACGGGGAGCGCCGTGCCGTTTGAAAATGCAAGTCGCTACAGCGAGGACAACGGTTATTATGCCAACAACCCGTCCGATATGTCGCAATGGAGAAAGCCCAATGAGTATGCGGGAAGCACCTTGCAGCAGAAAATGGTTTCCTTGGCCGAGGCGATCCCCGAAAAGGAGCAGGCGGTCATCCGCCCCAAGGACATCACCGAGGGAATCACCGGGCAGGAGGTCAAAGCGCAGAAGCTCTGGGCCTTGTCGCACGAGGATAGTATATTTTTGTACAGAAATTCGTGCACGTACGCTGCAAAGTGGTGGACGCGTTCTTCCAATGAGGTTTACGGCTACGGATCGTGGACGATTCATCCCGATGGCAAAAGCGGCAGCGCCCTCAACGTGGACTACGATGCTGCCGTGCGGCCTGCCATGGAGCTGGATCTGTCCTCCGTTCTCTTTATATCTGCTGCCGAGCACGGAAAAGTTGCAGATTTAACGACCCCGATCGCCGAATACGCCGGAGATGAATGGAAGCTGACCTTGCATGACAGCGACCGCGACGATTTTACGGCAAAGACGGTGCTGGTCAACGGTAGTGTGCTGGAGGTCGAATACAAGAACGCAAAAGTGGGCGATAATGAATATATATCTGCCGTTATTAAGGATGCGGACGGGAGCATTTCCCGCTATACACGCGTTGTGCAGCTGGACGGCACGACAAACGGTACACGCGGCAGGGCAGCGATTGACCTGACCGGCATAGACATGACCGGCAAGACGCTCTGCGTGTTCAACGAGCAGTTTAACGGCAATCATAAGACCGACTATGCCGGCGCACTTCGGGAAGTGAAGCTGACGGACGAGATCGACGAGCAGTTTACCCTTGCTCCCGGCGGCAGATATTATTTTGACCTATCGGCAATGGGTATTCCCGGCACGGTGAACGATGCTCTGCCGGATAATACCCTGCACTATGTTCCCTTTACCTACGCAGGGACGGTGGACGCCTACAAGCTCACGTCTGCGATGGCGACCACCGAGGAATATGCACAGCAGAACAAATACTCTCACAGCCTGTTTGTGGCGGACTATGCCGTAACGCATAAGGTAAACTGGAATAACTTAGATACTGCGAGTCTGATTTTCGGCAAAGATTATGCCAGCGGCGGCGTGGACTATACCCTGCGCGCACCGTCTGTGGGAAGTAACTTTACAGGTTCGGGCAATTCCCAACGCGGCGTGCCCCAAAGCAACGAATGGGATAAGATACTGGACAAGGACAGCGGATATATCAAAAACTGGAGCGAGATATCTTCGTGGGGGCAAGACACCAAACCCGATAATTCGTTCCCAATCCGCGCGAACCGTGGGGACCATACGGCCCGCGACTGGGGCAGCCTCGATGCTACGTACTCCTATCCGAGCTCCGGCTTCCGCCCCGTCCTTGAAGTCCTGAACTCTGACACACTGGGTTCTGACGGACTGAAGGTCGTTACCCTTGACCTTGGCGGCGGCACGCTGGGTAATAGCTCCGAGGCTATTCAAATCATCGTGAAAAACGGCAGCAAGTTTACCGCGCCTGCGTCCGACGGCCTGAACCGCCCGGACGGAAATAACGGCAGCTACTTTAAGTGGCTTGGCAGCGACGGAAACCTGTACGCCCCCGGTGAAAGCGTTCCGGAGGTCGTAACCACGCTGACGGCGCAGTGGACAGTCAACCAGTACACGATTACCTATAATCTGGTCGGCGGCACTGTGGAGGGCAATCCCAACACCTACACCATCGGAACGGTGGCTTTCACCCTCAAGAATCCTATCAAATCCGGCTATACCTTCACCGGCTGGAGCGGCACGGGGCTTGACGGCGAGAACAACATGACCGTCACCATCCCAACGGGCAGCACTGGCAACCGAATCTATACGGCACACTGGCGTTATAATGGCAGCGGCCATTCTTACAGCTACTACACCATCAAGGCAACTGCCGGGGCTGGCGGCTCCATTTCTCCCTCCGGCAATGTCAGCGTCCGTGAGGGCAGAGATCAGACCTTCACCATCACCCCAGACAAGGGCTATGCTGTCGCCAACGTCAAGATCGACGGCAAGAGCATTGGTGCGGTGAAGTCCTACACCTTTGAGAATGTCCGTAGAACCCATACCATCGAGGTCATCTTTATGAAAGCCAACGGCAACCCCCAGACCGGCGTGTTTGTGGATGTAGCCACCGGCAGCTATTATGAGGATGCTGTGGATTGGGCAGTGGAGAACGGCATTACCAAGGGAACCGATGATACCCATTTCTCCCCGGACGGCATCTGCACCCGTGCGCAGGCTGTGACCTTCCTGTGGCGTGCCGCTGGCAGTCCCAAACCCGAAACCCGCACCATGCCCTTCACCGACGTTCCTGTGGGCAGTTACTACTACGATGCTGTGCTGTGGGCGGTAGAAAACGGCATCACCAAGGGCACCAGCGACACCACATTCAGCCCCAACATAACCTGCACCCGCGCCCAGATCGTCGCGTTCCTGTGGCGTTCCGAGAAGTCCCCGGCAGCGGGTACAGCCAATCCCTTTGCCGATGTGAAGTCCACCGCCTACTATGCTGATGCGGTACTGTGGGCGGTCAAGGAGAACATCACCAAGGGAACCACCAGCACGACATTCGGCCCCAATGCGGATTGCACCAGAGCGCAGATCGTGACCTTCCTCTGGCGCTGCAAGAAGTGACCGGCTGACATACGGCTAAACATGGCATGACCCCATAAGCGAACATCGGACAGCGCAGCGGACGGGCATCTCGCCCCGAAGCTGCGCTGTTCTCTTTTCGCTATTCCCGGCAGAACGCCTTCCGGGACATCTGCGCCTCAGCCATCAGCGACTCCCGCGGGAGATCGTTTCCTTCGCCTCCCGCAGTAAGGACGAGTTTGTGAGGCTGGTCATGGCCAGTGACCTACGGCAGCGCGACCGGGATCTTGCAAAGCGGATCACAGGGTTGGATGCTATCTTCAAGCGGCTCTATGAGGACAACATTTCGGGCAAGCTCTCCGATGAACGCTTTCAGAAGCTCTCTGTGGACTATGAGAAGGAAGAACAGGAGCTCAAGGTGCTGGCGAGTTCCCTTCGGAAAGAAGTGGAACTGGAGGAAAGCAAATCGGCGGATGTTGATCGTTTTCTCTCCGTTGTGGAGAGGTACACGGATATCCCGGAGCTCACGCCCTGCATCCTCCATGAGTTCGTGGAGAAAATCATCGTCCATGCGGCCAGCGACCCGAAGGGCAAGAACCGGACGCAGGAGATCGACATTTACTACAAGGGTATCGGGGTCTTGGAAATGTCAAAAGTCACGGCATCAATGGAAAAAAGAGAAAACGGTACAGCCGAAGCTATACCGTTCTCTCTTTCCTCACGATGTTTTCTTATCGGGAGCTGCCTTGCCGCTCTTTTCGTTTTACTCTATACTTTCGCTCTGCTCCGACAGATGCAAATCCAAATCTTGACCGCGTGTGCAAACACTGCGAATGTACACATAGCTGTGGATTTCATCAACCGAATATAAAATCACGTCATTTCGCGTAACATACTACGGTATCCCGATACTGCTGCATAATATACATCAGCTTTTCCGTAATATCTCGCTCGGCTGTTGAGGTGTAAAATATCTTATATCCTTGCGGCACGACTCTGAAGCAGCTCCCTTACTTTAGCGTCCATATCACACTGCGTAGAGATGCGTCCGGCAGCAATATCCTCACTGCTGCGCGACAGCTTTTCACTGATTTCCGTTTCGCTCATATCATCCCATGCACGAAGCGACGGCCGAAACGGCATGCCGCCTTCCTGCAGGCTCTGCTGTGCAAATATCCGTACAGCCTCAGCGAACGAGGTGCCCAGACTGCGGTAAAGCGCTTCTACATGCTCCTTCACTGCACTGTCAATGCGGATTTGAAGTGTTGCGTCCATAGCCATAAAATCATCTCCTTGTAGTACGATTGTATTACAGTTTTCTTTGTGTGTCAAACGGTGGTGGTCAAAAGATTGACCTTGCAAAGTTCCGGATCTCGTCCTATTCTATCAATCACCAGAATAGAAGGGACTTGAACGGAGGACTTCATGCAGGCAATTAAAACAGTCGCGTTTCGGAAAGCAGAGAGCACCAGCAGACGAATTCGGGAACAGACAGCGTGGTTTTTTCTCCGACATATGCACATCGACGAGGACACTTCCCCCTCTACAGCATTTCATGCGCTCCTGACACGGAAAGAACGTGAATCTCTGCCCGCACCGCAAGGCGAAAAGGAAAAACGGTACGGCAGAAGCTTTGTACTCGTTCAGCCTTGTTCGAAGCACAGCTTTATGATACGATAAATGCATACACAAAGCTGTTCATCATGAGCACAGAAGATATTCCCACCGGTCTGCGGTACAAGCTAAATTCTGATCTGACTTCATTCAATGAGCAGACCACGCAGGCGCTGATGAATCAATCCACAATTTGCATACGTCAGAACAGCACTGCCGACCAAATGGCAAAAGAACTGCTTCTTGTATGGGATAAAGCCTCCAAGCGATTAGCCGATGATATTGACGGCGCCTATATACAAGCCAGCTGGTATTATCTTCTCCATCAATTTGATAAGGCCGGCTATCACAAATTTCAGTATATCGTCGAACATCAGCAGGGACTTTGTAATACCTGTCTTTCATTCAGCAACAAAACTTTTACGCTGCATGAATTGATTCAGCAGGATTTGCTTCCGCCACTGCACCCGCACTGCCGCTGTGCCGTAATTCCGGTTTACGAATCTTCATCGGCATTGGAACAGCCCACTGTTGCCGCATCACCCAACGCCGACAATCATTCGAATTGGTATGATGCACTGCTGCGTATTCCCTCCGATGCCAGAGCACTGCTGAACGGTTTTGTTGCCGCCCAACAGGAACGTATTGGCCGCGGAACACTCGGCGGCTTTCTTGACTGGCTCACTATGGGTACAGTCAGCGGTCTTTATGAGGGATTAAAAACGCGCACAGATGCAATGACAAAAGATCCCTCACTTTATAATATCGTAAACTGGCTGACTCTGGGCACCGCTGATATGGTAAAGGGCGCATTTTCGCCGGATGAACCGCTGTCACTGGAACATTGGCTGAATTCCCTCGGTGTTGCTTCAATCGCGGTTGGCACATATGAATTAGCGCAAAAATATGCTCCGGCGATGATTGATGATGTGGCGGCGTTTGAAAATACAGCGGCTCAAAACGCTGTGGAAATCAACCTGCCAGAAGATGCTCTGATTGTCCGTGATACCAAATACCTTGATGAAAGCGGTCATGTTGACTATCCTAAATACGCACCGGATAATGGATTTGTGGCAGGAACAAAGCATATAGAAACACTTGATGTCGGTGCTTTAATCGACCGCTATGGCGGACCAGGTGGTGATTTTACCGCACCCAAAGGTACACCATATAAAATGCGGTCATTGCCCTATTATAAAAATCAGAATGTCTATCATGTTTATCGAGTGATCAAACCCATTGAAAATGTAGAAGCAGGAAGAATCGCTCCGGCGTTTGGCGAACGAGGCGGTGGCATACAGTACCGCCTGCCAACTAACATTAAAGAACTACTCGAAAACGGTTATCTAGAGGAGGTTATTAAATGACTGCAATGAACCAAAACCAGCTCCGTGCGATCTTCCACTATTTGAAAGTCCCTGCCAGTGCCTATGACTTGGGTAATAATATGCGACTGGGTGCCTGTGAAACAATAGAGCACACCTCGCAAGGCTGGGAAGTATATGCGACTGAACGCGGCAGCAAGTGTGCTGTTAAGGTATTCTCCAATGAAACCGATGCCTGCTATAATCTGCTCTATCGCATGACACATTATTGCGATATTGATAAAACCCTGCCGAATTTAACTATCCGTAAGCTGCATTCCATTCTGGTCTATCTGAAAGTACCCGAAGAGTTGTACGATTTCAGCGCCGGCTATTTCGGTACGAACTGCTATTCCATGGAATGGACAGCGCAGGGCTGGGAGGTATTCTTCGCCGTGAACGGCGAAAAGTGTGATGTTACCGTCTTTGACAGCGAAACCGATGCCTGCCTCGACCTGCTGTATAAGGTGATGCATCGCTAAGCACCTTGCACAGCAGCAACAGATTGGGTATAATAAAAGCAGATATCTGGCACAGCAGGAGAGATAACTATGGCAGAAAGTTTTACCGCGCAGCTTATTCGCCGATTTCAGATCGAGCAAAAGAAAAATGATCGCAGCGGCGCGTACGGACTCTCTCAAAAGCTGTTGGCGTACCATTCCAACCGCATTGAAGGTGGCATGCTGACAGAAAAGCAGACGGCCTCGCTCTTTGATACCGGCACCCTGACGTCGGAAGATGCGCTGATTCGCGCAAAAGACGTCGAGGAAATGACCGGCCACTTTCTGATGTTCAATGAAATGCTGAAAACCTATAAAGAGCCGCTTTCGCATGAACTGATTAAGCGGTATCATTACAAGCTGAAAAGCGGCGTGTTTGAGGACATTGCAAACGGTTATCCGATCGGAGAATACAAGAATCGCCAAAATATCGTATCGGATATTACAACTGCGCTGCCGGAGGATGTCCACGCACGCATGACGACACTTCTGGACGAATACAATGCAGCAGACAAACATGATCTGCACGGATTGGCAAAGTTCCATGCAGATTATGAGGCTATCCACCCGTTCCAGGATGGAAACGGACGAACTGGGCGGCTGATTCTGTTTAAGGAATGTCTAAAAACGATATTATCCCCTTTGTGGTAAATGACAGCCGCAAGGCCGAGTATTATCATGCGCTGAATACTGCGCAGACAAAGCAGGATTACAGCCTGCTGGAGCGCTTCTTCCGTGAGGAACAGGCAGAATACCGTCAACAGGTCGAAGGCTTTCTGCCGCCGGTCGAAAAATAGCCGAAGCTATTGCGGCTACTGTCAGGCTACTGCCGGTGAATACAGGTGGTTGCAACAGGCATAGAAAACGTATAAAAATAGTGAAAAATGTCTAATATTTGCGCTGTTTTAGCGGGGAATGCAGGATAAATACCTCATACAGCACCGCTCCGACTCCAAAGGCCATGCGTTCGAATCGCACCGTGCGTACCAAAATGTATTGATGAAAGATGCAACGCCGAAAAGGCTGCAAAAACTCGATTTTTCATAATTTCAGTTTTGCCCCGCGAGAGGCAACATTTTCAAGATACACCCTGCCGAATTTATGGTCTGGTGTGGTTCGAACACCAAGGCTTAAAAAAGAATAAAGAATAAGAATACAGGCTGATATGCTCCCCATAGAGTAGACACTCGAAATAACAAAAAATCGAGACTACACTAAGGGGAGCATTATTATGTCAAAACGGATACCGGAAGAGATCATCCACTCAACGGAGAAGGAAGCCAGGCAGCAATCTGTAAAAAGTACGGACTACGACATACGAAGAACGGATTGAAATTATCAGCTACTGCATCGAGAATGAAAATGACTACGCTGCTGCTGTTGAGCGATTCGGCGTCAGCTACCAGCAAATCTATTCCTGGGTGAGAAAGTACAATGAGAAGGGCATAGAAGGTCTGGTAGACAAGCGTGGTAAGCGTAAGTCCGAATCTGAGATGACAGAAGCGGAGAAGCTGCGCACCGAGAACCGGATACTGGAAGCCCGAAACAGAAGATTGAAAACGGAGAATGCATTGCTAAAAAACTCGAGGAACTCGAAAGGAGGTGGCACTGAGCGGAGTAAGACAAGAATATCTCTACATTTGTGTTCGGAAAATGCACGAAGATGGGTATGCAATAACCGAGACTTGTGACATTCTGAACCTGAATCGATTCTATCGTTTGGTACATATTGTCGGCCTGCTTGCTGTCATCCGCAGAAAACGTCCGGCATATCAGCGGACTAAGCCGGAAGTAACGGCTGAGAATATTCTGAACAGAAAATTCACAGCCGACACCGTAAACGAGAAATGGTGTACCGATGTTACAGAAATGAAATATGGCTCTGAAGGCGGGAAAGCCTATCTCAGTGCCATTCTGGACTTGAAAAGCAGAGATATCGTTTCCTTTTTGAAACCTATGAAGATCTTGTGAATGCGGTAGGACAATTCATTCATTACTACAACTACCAACGGCGTCAGCATCGTCTAAATTGCCTTGCACCAATGAATTACCGCAGCTTGCTGGATACTGCATAAATGAAAACCAGGATCTCTGAAATGAGGTCCTGGAGAAAACTTTTTGTTTTTTCATCTGTCTAATTGACAGGGAGCGGTTCACTCCGCGACTCCATCCCAAACTTTGTGTAGACCTCCAACAAGGTGTAGAATAGAAGCAGGATGACGGAGGTAATCACAATGGCAAGAAGGAAAAGAACCCCAGAAGAAAACACACGTCGCGAAAAAATTCGTGAGCTGCTGCAGCTGGCGAATGTAGGCAGCATGGATGACATTCAGGAACTGTTCAAAGACACTATCGCGGAGTTCATGGAAAACGGTCTGGAAGCCGAGCTGGACGATCAGCTGGGCTACAGCCGGTATGACTACAAGAACAAGGACACGGATAACAGCCGGAACGGGCACAGCAGTAAAACCCTGCGCACCAGTTTTGGCAATGTAGAGGTATCTGTGCCGCGGTATCGCAAGAGCGAATTTGACCCCAAGATGCTGCGGAAAAATCAGACCAGCATCAGCTAGGACATCGAGGAGAGATTCTGTCCATGTACGCCAAAGGCATGACCACCGGTGACATTGAAGCGCATATTCAGGATATCTACGGCGTAGATGTCTCTGATACCACGGTATCCCGTAGCGAAAGAGTGGCAGCCGATGCCGCTGGAGTCCATTTATGCGGTTGTTTTTCTGGATGCGA
>NZ_JAQEHY010000022.1:0-32018 GCF_027665985.1 Butyricicoccus sp. AM78-15b2TA | reverse complement strand
ATATTTCGGAAAGTGTTAAGAAAACTGTAGTTTCGCGACAGCCGCAACCACCCGAACGACAGGTTTCGTTCGGGTGGTTTTCTTTTACTCGTTATCTGCCTGCTGTTCCTTATACATAGCGATCTGCTCCGCGTCCCATACCTCCAGATCACGCACACCGGCGCGTCCCTCGACGTGATGACGGAATTCATGCCGCAAAACTTTTCGCATTTCTTCGGTCAGCTCATCCTCATCCATATGGCGGTACGCCCGCTTGAACGAGCCGTAGTACATTACAATATATTTGCCCATCGCCGGATCAATGCGGTACTGCCCCATCACATACAGGGTGCCGTTGCGGTCCTCCGGGTGCAGAAGATACCCGGGTTCCACGACGATACCACCGTTCAGTTCCTCGTAAAACGACTGCGGAATCTCCTCCGCGAGATCGGATAATATTTCTTCAAATCGGTCGATCGAGATCATGCCTGTCTTCCTTTCTGACCTTACTGCTTGTCTGCCATTACTATAGCATAACCTGTTTTTACAGGCAACCAAACTTTTTGTGAACAAGGTGTCTTGACATGTGTTGTTTTATGTTGTATACTTCTATCTGTTCACAACTCAAATATTGGAAAGGACCTGTTCCCATGGTTAAGAGTAAAAGTTTGTATCATTTGGCGCTGGCCGGCGTACTGTGTGCGATCGGCATCATCATCCCGATTTTTTCTCCTGTAAAGATTCGACTCGACCCGATGAGCTTCACGCTGGCAAGCCACGTTGCTATTTTTCTGGCGATGTTCATTTCTCCGGCTGTCGGCGTGGCCGTTTCAGTCGGCACGACGCTTGGCTTTCTGGTCGGCGGCTTCACCATGCCGGTCGTCCTGCGTGCGCTGACCCACGTTGTCTGGGTTGCGCTCGGTGCATACTATCTGCAGAAGCACCCGGAGCTGATCGACTTCCGTCAGCAGGTTGAAAACCGCAACGCAAAGCTGTTTGGTCTTGGTGCGGTACTCAGCATCATCCACGCGGCACTGGAAACCCTGGTCTGCGTACCGGTTTACTTCGGTCAGGGTCTGTCCGGCGCGGAAACCGTTCGCATTCTGCTCGGTCTGGTGCTGCTCGGCTCGTTCATTCATTCGATGATCGACTATGCGCTGTCTCTGCTGATCTGGCGTCCGGTCAGCGGCACGATGCGCACCAGCAGAGTTTCGTAAACTGCAAAAACACCCGTCAATGACGGGTGTTTTTCTTTGCTTACTTCACCTCGCAGCCGCCCCATTCTACCACGGTGAAGCCGTCTCTCGCAAACGGAGTGAATGTCTGCGGCTCGATGTTCTGCGGCCTGTGCAGCGGTTTCCACGCCATGAATACGCGGAGCACGCTGTCCGGTGTCGGGTCGATATCCAGCTTGGCGGTGTCCGTGTAGCGCTCAGACTGGAACGAAATAAGGTTGTACGGGTTATCCTCCATTTTCGGCAGCCAGTACACGATGAACTCGTTGTACTCGCGCGGTGTCAGGCCGATCTCGGCCAGTTTTTCGCGGAGAAAATCCGCCGTGTCCACTCCGGCGACGCAGAAGCCCTTGGAGAAGTCGTAGTCGGTGTTGTTCTCGCCCTCCCAGAACAGGTAGGAGTATTCGTTTCCGTTCTCATCGTACAGCGTGCCGTCCGGCTCGGCGGTGACGCGCCAGCCGTCCTCATACGCCGGATAGGTCGCGGTGAGTGTGCCCGCATAGTCCAGCGACACGGAAACTGTCGTTTTCTGCTCAGGGTAGAGGTAGATGACGGGTTTGGCACTGCACTCCTCCTGCTGTCCGCAGGCGGTCAATCCGAGTGCAAACGCCGCTGTGAGTGTTCCTGCAAGCAATCTCTTCATAGCGATTCCTCCTTTGTTCGGTTAGACGAAATCGGGGCGGTTTGGTTCCCTGTTCTGCGGAAATTTACGGTCGTACCCACTCACCGGTCAGCTCATTCTTCTGCAGAACCAGATGGAAGCCGTCGGCATCATTAAAATAAACCGCCTTATCCGTATTCTCAATCGGCAGGACAACGGTGTATCCCGCACTCATCGTGTTTGCACTGCCGAATGCGTTGTAAAACGTGAGATAATGTTCGCCGTTCTTCGGCTCGTCCTTATAATCCCGGATATCCTCAATCGGCGGAAAGACAGCTGCATGGAGTGTCAGTGTTTTCCCGTCCTCGGAAACCGTATAATCGCGCAGTGTGACATTCTGCTGCTCGGTCAATCCTGATCCCACACGAAATAGCAGAAACGGTACAAAAACCGCTGCGAATACAGCAATAATTCTTCGTATTTTCATCGTTTTTCTCCTATCCTTTTATCTGTAAAAATGCGAAAGGCCGTCCGCAAGGGACGACCTTTCCGCACTCTCTCTTTTCTCTTTTCCCTATACAGCAGTTACTTCTTCAGGCGATTGATGTACTCCAGAATAATATCGGTGGAATATTCAACGCCCAGACGGCCTGCGTTAATGCAGAGGTCGTAATGGTCGCACTTGCCCCATACCTTGCCGGTATAGTAATTGTAATAGGTAGAACGCTGCTTATCCATCTTCTCGAGAGCAGCCTCGGGCGTCTTGCCCTCGATGACGTAATCACCGCAGGTCTGAACGCGCTTTACACGGTCCTCAATCGAGCCATGGATGAAGAAATCGAACTTATTCGGGAAGTCACGCAGTACATGGTCTGCACAGCGGCCAACGATAACACACGAGGAATCCTCTGCCATCTCGCGGATGATATTGGACTGAGCCAGATACAGCTGATCGGTCAGGCTCATGCCGTTCAGACCAACCGAACCGAACATCGTCAGCGAGTACAGGAAGCTGTTGGTAGCACGCTTGTCGAGCTGCTCAAACAGTTTTTCGTCAAATCCGGTCTTTTTAGCCGCACGGGTAATAAGTTCCCGGTCATAGAACGGAACGCCCAGACGGAGCGCCAGCTTCTGACCGATCTCACGACCACCGGTACCATATTCACGACCAATAGTAATAATCAAGTTGTTATTCATAACGCACCCTCCTTACCAACCGGAATTATACAAATTGTACAATTCTCTATATCTGTAGTATGAACCATTTATGCGTTTTTGTCAAGTAGGATTCAAAATTTTTTTCATTCTGTAAATTTGATTGGTTTTCGCTTCAAAGCGAACGGGTCTTGCCTGCCCGGCAGGGGCACAAGGTGAATTGCCCGAAGGGCAAGAGAAGGTGCCCCGGGGTACAACTCGGCACACCGTATCTATTTTGACAAAAGAAAACCCGCTCGAAAGCGGGTTTTCTCGTTATCTCTTTACCTATTCTTGATCAGCATCGGTCCGACTTCATTGATATTGCCGGCGCCCATGGTGAGCACCAGATCATTCGGGCCTGCCTCCTTACGGAGATAATCTGCAATCTCGTCAAAGCTGTCAAACGATACCGCGCCCGGCACCTCCCTGGCGATATCCGAGGAATAAATGCCGATGGTATTCTTCTCGCGGGCGGCATAGATCGGAGCAAGAACCGCCTGATCGCACAGCTTGAGCGCGTCCACAAACTCGTGGAACAGCGCCTTGGTGCGGGTATAGGTGTGCGGCTGGAATGCACACAGGATACGGTCGAAGTGCATTTCCTTCGCGGTGTTCAGCGTGGCCTTCATCTCGCTCGGATGATGCGCGTAATCGTCTACGACGGTTGCGCCGTTCGGCATTTTGCCGACCAGCTGGAAACGGCGGGACGAACCGGTGAACTTGTTCAGACCGCGCTCAGCAGCGTCACCCGGCACACCGAGGAACTCGGCAGCGGCGCAGCACGCCAGTGCGTTCAGCATGTTATGGCGGCCCGGAACGGACAGCGCCACCTTAGCGTACTTCTTTCCCTCTACCATAACGGTAAAGCGGTAGTAGCCGTTCTCATCGCGCACGTCGGTCGGGTAAACGTCCGAGGTTGCGCTCGTGCCGAAGGTACGAACCTTGCGGTTGATGCCTGCCACACTGCGCATTGCATGCGGGTCATCGCCGTTGACGACAACAAGGCCGTTCATCGGGGTCAGCTCGGCAAACTCATGGAACGAGTGGATGATGTCGTTGATATCCTTGAAGAAGTCGAGATGATCCTCCTCCACATTGAGGATAACCGCAACGGTCGGTGCAAAGCGCAGGAACGAATTGCAGTATTCGCAGCTTTCAGCCACAAAACAGCCTTTGCCGCCGATACGGAGCGTACCGCCGATGGCAGGCAGGTTGCTGCCGACCATAACGGTCGGGTCCATCTGCGCTTCCATAGTCATGAGCGTCATCATCGAGGTGGAAGTTGTCTTGCCGTGCGTGCCGGCCAGACAGACCACGTTGTCATAATCGCGCATGAGATGTCCCCATGCCTCGGCACGCTCCATAACCGGAATGCCCAGCTCATGGGCGCGGACAATCTCCGGATTTTCGTCATGCACAGCAGCTGTGCGCACGATGAGCGACGCACCCTCGACGTTCTCCGGCTTGTGCTCGTAGGTAATCTTTGCACCCAGAGCCTCCAGCCGTGCGGTAACATCCGTACGCAGACGGTCGGAGCCGGAAATCGGCACACCGCGGCTGAGCAGCAGCTCGCCAAGCGAATTCATGGATACGCCGCCGATGCCGATCAGGTGGATGCGTTCCTTATTTTCAATGTAGGGCTTAATAGACAGAGCCATTTCCCTAAGCCTCCTGTATTTTTGTTTATCAGATTTATTATAGTACAAAATCGCCCGGAATAAAATAGCTAACCGAGAAAAACTCCTGCCGAACCTGAAAAAAAGGAATATATGATACCGGAAATACCGCTGCATATCGCTTATCCGCATACATTTAACTAAAGTGTAGTTTGATTTTTTCACATGTTTACGATAAAATATCTTTAGGCGTGCTGTCCGGTCCGGTCAGCACAAACGCCGCAATATAAGGAGAGGCATTGTATGAGAGTACTGATTTTATCCGTCACCGCCGGATTCGGCCACCATGCCACCGCAAAGGCCATCGGCGACATGCTGGAATCCAAGGGCGCGGAAGTTCACACACTGGATGTTTACGCCTATATCAGCAACCTGATCAAAACCACCATCGACAAGGGCTATCTGTTCTCCTCCAAGCACATGCAGACGCTGTACCGTCTGGTCTACCAACTGGCCGAGAACAACGGCGCAAGCTATTTTAACTCTGCGCCGAGCATTATCAATATCATCAACGCACTCGGTGCGTCCAAGTTTGCCAAGGTCATCGCAAACCATGTGCCCGATGTTATCATCTGTACGCACGTTTTTGCGGCGCAGATGGTCGATGAACTGAAAAAACGCAAAAAACTCGCCGATATTGAGACCATCGGCATTGTTACCGACTACACGCTCCACCCGTACTGGGAGGATGTGCCGCGCGTGCAGTACATCGTCACTGCGAGTGAACTGCTCACCTACCGCTGTGTGCAGCGCGGCATTCCGGAGGACCGCATCCTGCCGTTCGGCATTCCGGTACACCCGAAATTCAACGAAAAGCTGTCCCGCGAGGACGCGGCGGCACAGCTCGGCATTGACCCGAATAAGAAAACCATCCTGCTGATGGGCGGCAGCATGGGCCACGCCGACCATGTGAAGAACATCGAAAGCCTGTCGCAGATCGGTACGCCGTTCCAGTTTCTTGTGGTATGCGGCAACAACAAAAAGATGCTCTACCATGTAGAGCAGTTTGCCTCACACTATCAGGGCAGCTGCAGGATCTATCCCTACGGCTTTGTACACAACGTAGAGGTGATGATGAGCGCGTCCGACTGCATTGTATCCAAGCCGGGCGGTCTTACCGTGTCCGAGGCTTTGGCGAAAAACCTGCCGATGCTGCTGTTCGATCCGATTCCGGGGCACGAGGAGCGAAATGTTGATTTTCTGGTCAACAACGGCATGGCGGCGCTCATTACCAAGCACTTTCCGATCGACGAGGCGGTGTACGAGCTGTTCTGCAATCCGGTGCGGCTGGAGACCGTGCGGAGAACCATGAGCGAGATCGCCCATCCGGATGCCACCGAACGGCTGGCTGAATTTGTCCTGCGTAAACGATAATACAGTGAAAGGGAGTACCCGCCTGCGGGTACTCCCTGAGGCTGTCGAAAAACTCCGTTTTTCGAGCAGCCTCTCGATTGAAACCACACTTTCAATCGAATCTTGACGAAAAGCCGCGCCCTGCGGGCACAATTTTTCGTCCCTTGTATAATTCCCGAGGTACACGCCCCCGGGAATTATGAATTTGCTGTGCAAATTCTATTTTATGCGTGCGGCCGCACGAAAAGTAAAAACGATAGATTGACTTTATCGACAGACTGAGGGAGTACCCGCCTGCGGGTACTCCCTTTCGTGCCGTTAAATTCCTACTGATTTACTCAGTTCTGCGCTGCATCTGACTGTGGCACCAGCGGTGTCAGCGGTGTCAGCAGCTTAGTGATCAGGCAGACCATCTCGGTCTTCGGGATGGGCTGCGACTCAGTGATCCACTTTTCGGTCATGCCGATGACGCCGGTCGCAAGGAAGCGTGCAGCATACGCATCCTCGACACTGCGGTACGGCAGCAGCTCCATGCGGCATTCCTCGATAACGCCGATCATCTTTTTGCCGAAACCATCCGGTGCATTGACCTTGATGAGTGCGGTGACGATCTCACGATTCTCCTCCAGATAATCCATCAGACGGCTGAGCACCAGCTTGAGCGTTACCGTCTCGCTCGGGCGGATGGCTGCGATCATCCCGCGGAAATCCTCGATCATCCCTGTCTCGATCTTATCGCGCAGGTCATACACGTCCCGATAATGCGCATAAAATGTGCCGCGGTTGATATCCGCTTCGCGCACTACGTCGGTCACGGTGATGCTCTGGAAGTCCTTCTGCTGCATCAGCCGCGTCAGTGCCTGCCGCAGCAGCTTTTTCGTTCGTCGGATGCGCTTATCCTCCACTTCTGCCATGGTATTTCACTCCATTCATATTGCTTTTTCCGTTCCATTTCCGTAATTCGCATTTTAACGAACATATACAATATTTTTGTGCGTTATCATTCACTCTTATCATATTTGATTATTGCGTTCGTTATCCTTATGTACTATACTATAACACGAAAAGAAATCCTACACAATATCTATTTCTGAGAAAGATGGTGTTTTCTTTGTGAAACTTAAAGGACATAGCCCTGTTGACCTGATCATTAACAATCGAAAACTGATTGAAAAGATCTATATCGTACTGATCATCTTCAGTTTAATCTGTGTGCCGATGGTTGGGATCAACTACGATTTAACAAAATACCTGCCGGATTCGTCTCCGTCCGCACAGGCGCTGGACATCATGGAGGACGAATTTACCTATCCCGGCATGGGACGCGTCATGCTCGAGGATGTGACGCTGTACGAAGCCAAAAACATAAAAGACCGTATCGCGGACGTTGACGGTGTGGACATGGTCATGTGGTGCGATATGGCCACCAATATCTACGGCTCGAGCGAATTCATCAACTACGACAATATCGACGACTACTACAAGGATAACACCGCCTACATGGATGTTATCTTCACCGACAAGGACTCGTCCAACCAGACCCACAAGGCGGTGCATGAGATTGAAAACATCGTCGGTGACAGAGGTTTGGTAGCAGGCTCCGCTGTATCGGATACCAACCTCGGCCCGACCATTAACAAAGAGGTCGCCCGTGTTATGGCACTGGCCGTTGTCATTATTTACATCATTCTGACGATCACGACCACCTCGTGGTTTGAGCCGGTGCTGTTCCTGTCCGTGCTCGGCATTGCAATCCTCATCAACATGGGCACGAACATCATCTTCGGCGAGATTTCGTTCCTGTCCAACGCCGTTGGTGCGGTGCTGCAGCTGGCCTGCTCGATGGACTACTCCATCTTCCTGCTGCACGCCTTCACGCAGGAGCGCGCAACCGGTGCAGAACCCGAACAGGCGATGGCGAACGCCTGGCGAACCGCCTTTTCATCCATCGGCGCTTCCGGCATGACGACCATCGTCGGCTTTGCCGCCATGGCGCTGATGAACTTCGGCATCGGCCCGGATATGGGCTTCGTATTGGCCAAGGGCATCGCGCTCAGCCTGCTGACCGTGCTGCTGCTCATGCCGGCGCTCATCCTGCGTTCGCAGAACATCATTGCCAAGACGCAGCACCGTCCGTTTATCCCCAAACAGGGCCGCGGCATCGGTGAATTTGCGTACAAAATCCGTCGCATCGTATTTCTTGTGGTTGTTATCATCATCATTCCGTGCTATATTGCACAGGGTATGGCGAATTTCTCTTACGGCAACGAGGCCGTTGCAAACTCACCCGGTACACCGGTTTACGAGGCTGAGCAGCAGATGAATGCCAAGTTCGGCAAGAGCAACATGATGATCGCACTTGTCCCGCCCGACAGCAACATCACCGAGAAAAAGATGACCGAGGAGATCGACGACCTGTCCTACGTCAAGTACGCGCTCAGTCTGTCGTCCGTTCTGCCGGAAGGCATTCCCGAGGATTTCCTGCCGGAGAACATCACCAGCCTGATGCACTCGAAAAACTGGGCACGCGTGATTATCAACGTGCGTTCCGCCGGTGAAAGTGACGATGCCTTCAAATTCTCGGACAACATCCGCGCGATCATTGACAAGTATTACCCGAACGAAACGACCTACCTTGTCGGCGTAACGCCGTCCACGCAGGATATTAAGGATATTATTGTGCCGGACTACAACCGCGTCAACATCGTTTCCCTGCTGGGTGTAGCACTCGTTATCGCGATAACCTACAAGGCACTGATCCTGCCGATCGTCGTACTCATCCCGATCGAGTGCGCGATCTTCATCAACACCGCTCTGCCGTACATTTACGGTCAGCGAACCATGTACCTCGGCTTTATCATCGTCGGCTGTATCCAGCTCGGCGCAACCGTTGACTACTCCATACTGATGACCGGCAACTATCTGGATGCCCGCTCACAAGGAGATAAAAAGGAAGCCGCAATACGGGCGGTATCGGTCAGCGCCGAATCGGTTATGACCTCCGGTCTGATCGTTATGACGGTTGCCTACGGCCTGTACTTCATGACCTCGGTCGAAGCGATTTCCGGTCTGGGTCAGCTGATCGGCCGCGGTGCACTGATTTCGGTTATTCTGGTCCTGTTCTTTCTGCCGATGTGCCTGATGTTGTTCGACCGCTGGATCGTCAAGTCGGATTACGCAGAAAAGAAGCACGCCAAGATGAACAGGATCCGCGCGACCAAGATCAAGCTGCCGATTCTGAGCGAGCTGCGTCAGCAGCGCGTCAACCTGCAGAACCAGATCCGCGAGAACCGCAAGGCGCGCAACAAGGAGCTGCACCTCAAGCTCAAGAACCTGATGAACGGCGATGGCTTCAAGCTGCCGCAGAACTACACGCCGCCGACGCAGGAGCCGTCCAAACAGCAGCAGACCGAAGAATCTGCACACAAGCGCATGATCGGCAAAAAGCTGCGTATGCGCATCCATAACCGCATTGAGATGCGTAAGGAACAGCTTGAGCATCTGGCCCAGCGCCTCGGCAGCGACAAGAATAAGCCGAACAACAGCCAGAACGACAACCAGAACGATAATACGGAGGAGAACGACCATGAAAACAGATAAGCTGCGCCGACTGACCGCAGCCTCGCTTGTTCTTGCGTTCACACTGCCGCAGGCGGCACAGGCCGCCGCGCCCACGGTAGAAACCGACGAATCGGTATATATCAACATGGATTACTACGGTGCGCCGACCAATACGCGCATCGTAAAGGGTGTCAGCCTGAACGGCCACACCGAATTCACCGATTTCGGCAGCTACGCAGATGTGTACAACATGAGCACCTACGACGAGCCGGTCATCAAGGACAATTCGGTGTACTGGAAGCTGTCCGACACCAGCAAGCAGCGCTTCTACTACGAGTGCATCCCGACCGACAAGGTCAATATCCAGATGCCGTGGAACTTTGATGTTTCCTACAAGCTGAACGGCGTTTCGGTCAAGGCGGAGGACTGTGCAGGCGCAAACGGTCTGGTAGAGATCACTATTCACGCGGTGCCGAACAGCTACGCGAGCGACTACTACAAAAACAATATGATGCTCGTCTGCGGCACCGGTATCGACATGAGCAAGGCGCTTTCCATTGATGCACCGGGTGCACAGGTTCAGTCCGTGGGAACCTACAAGCTGGTCGTATTCATGGGTATGCCGGGCGAGGAAAGCACGTTCACCGTGCGTATCGGCTCGGAGAACTTTGAGAACATGGGTATGTTCATGTTTATGACGCCGGCTACCCTGTCCTCGCTGGATATCATCTCCGACCTGAAGGACGTCAAGGACCGCCTGAGCGATTCCGGCGACAGCCTGTACTCCGGCATGAGCAGCATGCTCGACACCATGCAGTCCATGCAGAACGGCATGGGTACGATGTCGAGCGGTATTTCGGGCATTAACGCCGTGCGCCAGCAGCTGATCAAGGACCGCGGCACGATTGATCCCAAAACGGATGCCGCGCTGACCGCTCTGGAAAAGCTGACCGGCGAAAGCGATTCGCTGATTCCGGAACTGAATAACACCAAGGACACGCTCGTTAAGCTGAACGCGACCACGAACAGCATTCTCGATACGCTCGAGGAGTCCGGTGCAGATATCACCGAGTACCAGACGCTGCTGCAGAATGTCCGCACCTCGCTGAATAATCTCGAGGATCTCATGGATGATCTGGATGACAAGACCGGCTCGGAATGGCTGTATATCAGTGAGCTGCAGAACGATCTTTCCAATATGAAGAAGGATCTGAAGAACATTAAGAGCGATATGAATGATCTGAACGACCGTATCAAGGCTCTGAATGATCTGAACGGTTCTATCAATACCGCAATGACGAACATATTGACGACCTTGGTCAAAAAAGGCGTGATTACTGAGGATATGGCTGCAAGCATGGGTCAACTGCTCAGCGCAATCTCCAGCAGCACCAAGAATCTGTTGGACGCGCTGCAGAGCGCAGCCGGCAACCTGTCGAGTGCCTCCAGCTCGCTGTCCGGATTTCTCGACACCTCGGATTCCATCCTCGACAATCTCGACGACGTCTGCGACGTACTCGACGATTACAAGGGTCTCGGTCAGGACTTCACCACCGAGGGCAAAAAGCTGACCGAACTCGCCAATACCACGCTTGGCCGCGTCAACCAGCAGCTGACCGAGATTCCGGCACTGACCGAGTCGCTCAACCAGCTGACCTCGATCACCTCGTCCTCCATCGACAAGGGCACCGAGCTGATCGGCACCACCACCAAAACGCTCACCGCGTCCTACCAGCTGCTCGACACGGTCAACAGCACACTGCGTTCGGTTCGCAGCGACGCGGATGCCAGCACACAGACCACGCTCGACGGTCTGCTCGATGTGCTTGATAAGGCTTCCCGCTCGAACAGCTCGAATAAGCTGCAGAACGCGACCGATGATATTCATAATGCCATCGACGACGCTAAGACCGACCTTGAGGACGATACCAACATCCTCAATATCGACTCCTCGGCCGACCTGCAGTCTGTCACAAGCAGTATGAACCCGACACCGAGCAGTCTGCAGTTCATCCTGCGCACGCAGGAGATTTCGACCGATGATGACGATGATGCTATCACCTCGGATCAGGATGCTGCCGACGAAGGCGTTCTTGCACGTATCGTGAATATCTTCAAGAAGCTCGCAAGCGCGATTTACGGCGTATTTGTTTCGGAAGAGTAACCGCATATAGACCAAAAGGACAGGAAAATTTCCTGTCCTTTTTCCTTATCCACAGGTTGGGGATAATTGCGTAACCGTATGGTGTGAAACCGTTTGTCAAATTCATTTATATCATCGACGTTGATTGGTGCAATTCAAGTAGAAACAGCGTGGTGAGGTCACCCCGCCGTTCCACAGAGAATCACACGATGACAAATTAAAATTCGCATAAAAAAAAACGGTTCCGGAGACGGAACCGTTTTTCCTATCCATTTATCAAGCGCGAATCTTCTCGCCCATCTCCGCGCTTGCGTGACTGAGTACCGGAAGCAGCACCGCACCAACGATGATGCCCGCAATGCCCTGCACGATATTCATCGGCACGCCGAGAACAACCGCGGCTGCCGCAGCGCCCATGCTGCTGCCCATCACGACCTCCATGCCGACCTCGTACACAAAGTAGCCCAGAACCATGACGATCTCTGCCGGAATACCGCACAGAACCACACGGGTAATCGTATTCATGCCCTTGCCTGCCATGCGGTGGTACAGCCAGCCGCCGAGCAGAGCGGTCAGCGCCTTGATGGCAAACGTGCCGGGCACCCATGCCATGTAGCCGCCGATAAGGTCCGCCATCATCGAGCCGATACCGGCTGCCAGTGCGCCCAGACCGGGACCGAGCAAAATGCCGCAGATCAGCACCATGCCGTCACCGAGGTGAATGTAGCCCTGTGTTGGTGTCGGAATGCGGATGATCATCGTAGCAACTGCCGTCAGTGCCGCCAGCAGTGCTGCCAGCACAAGCTTTCTGATATTTTTCCCTGTCATATCGCATACCCTCTTTTCCAGTATTTCTGTCTGTAAGACTATTGTATGCGATATTGTGGCTTCGGGAAAGTGTCAGTTCAAACAAGTTTCACAAGGTCAGTTTCAGGCATTCGCCTTGAAATTATTGATGTAGTAATCGCCGTTTTCGTCGTCCATCACAACGCAGACCAGCTTGCCCTTGGAGACAACCTTGGCCTCATCCACGCCTACGCAGATCCACTTGCGCGGGTCAACCGTGGTCTTGAGCTTAGCCGCCGCGTCTGCCGCCTGCTTTTCATCTGCAAAGCGCAGAACAACGATGGAATGTGCCTGCGAGGTAATCATAGACTCGGAGGCCACGCCTGCCTCAAACTTGATGTCATCCGTACCAAGGTACCAGAACAGGCCGCGGCTCATGCCGTCCTCACCCATGCCGTTGTAGAGCGCCTCCTCAGCAACGCCCATGCCGCCGAACGGACGCGCACCGTAAATCTTGCTCACCAGTGCGGAAAGCTGCTCGTCCACTTTGACGGTCTCCGGCTGCTCCGGCTCGGTCACCTCCGGCTTTTTATAGCCCCAGACAGCCTCGCCGTACTTCTTCATGAACAGGTCGTAATTCTCGTTGTAGCGCTTCTTATACACGCTTTCAATCTGCGGGTCAAAGGTGTACGCCGTACCGTCAATGGTGATCTCGGTCCATGCGTGAACCGACTCACTGCCCTTGGGCGAAACGCCGGTGCCCGGAATCGCCTGTGCATCAAAGCCGATCTGACGGGCGAGGTAAGTAAAGCCTGCCGCCCACGAGTAGCAGTTGCCCTTGTGAGTCTTAAGCATATCGGTCGCAGAGGTCAGCGCCCAGTCGCTCTTCGAAGTGTCAGCCGCGCCGATGCCGAGATAGCCGAACGTATTCTTCGCGTAATCATACACTGCACGCAGCTTCTGCTGCTGGGTCATGCTGTCCTTGACAACGCTCTTTACTGCCGAAGCCAGCAGCGCGTCCAGTTCGGTCGAGCCGGTGATGTAGTAGCCATTGTGGTCAAGCTCGAGCGAGCCGATGAACTTGTCATGGTCAAACTGCTTGTCCTCATTGACATGGAACAGCTTGCCGCCAATATTATGCCAGCCCGGCGTCAAATCGGTAGTCTCCTTATCGAATGAGGTCCACTGTTCGGAGCCGCTCGACTTGTCAAACTTATGGTCGGTAGTTGCCTCAAGCATATCCCAGTATGCCCAGTGCGTGTTCGGCACGTCCGGCATAATACGGATGCCCCCACTCGTATTGATCGTAAACTTGTCCGCCTGACGGCCGAGCACACGGTTGAGGATGGTTACCGTCTCCGCACGGGTAATCGGCGCATTCGGACGGAAATTCGTGCCTGCCGAAATCCAGCCCTGTGCCAGAGCGGTCTGCACCGCATTGTACGCCCAGTTGGTCTTGGGTACATCGGCGAACGACTTGTCCGTGCCGATATCGGTGTGCGGGAAGCGCGACAGAATCGCTACAAACTCCGCACGGGTAATCTTAGCGTTCGGCTTAAATGTGCCGTCCGTATAACCGTTCACCAGACCGAAACCGGTCATTTGACGAACAGCATCCGCATACCACGCGGAAACCGAAACGTCATTAAACAGATGGTCCTCATTCTTGACCTTGTTCACCAGCAGAGAGGCCAGCAGCTTGCTCGCCTCTGCACGGGTGATGGATGCATCCGGACGGAAGGTGCCGTCCGTGTAGCCGTTCATATACTGCATATGCTCTGCGGTATTCAGCTGCGGCTGCGGTGCCGAATTCTGAGCCGCGCACGCGGAAATCGGCAGAGCTGCCGCCATCAAAGCCGCAAGCGCACCTGCGGTCATTCGTTTTTTCATCATACTTCCATACTCTCCTTCAGATCGTTTTCGGGGATAGTATTGAATTAGACGGAATCACTCGTCATTTGGTTCCCTGTTTTGCTCATCTTTTTTACTTTTTTCTTTTTCGGGATCGAGCACAACCGGAATGAGTGCTGCCGCCAGCTTGCCCTTGCCGCGGTGCTTGACGTAGAAGAAGCCGATAATGGAAAACGCGATCGCACCGATGCAGTTGACCTGCAGATCCTTCATCGTGTCGATCAGGCCAATATCCAGATAGCCGCCAAGCTGCTCCGTCCAGTCCTCACCGTTGACGCTGACCGACTCAATCTGCACATGCACCGGCACATTCAGGCCGTCCGGGTTGAGCGACACCGTGTTGATCTCGTGCACGACATAGTCCTTCTGCATGTCCGTGTGCATCACCTGATCGGCGGTGAACTCGAAAAATTCCCACAGCACGCCGACCGTCATGGAGAAGCAAAACGCCACGATAGCCAGGAACAGCGGCGACAGCTTGAAGGTAAACCGTTCGCTTCGGTTAAACAGGTCAACCAGGCAGAAGCCGACCGCCGCGACCAGAAATCCGTTTATCGTGTGCAGCATGGTGTCCCATCCGGGAATGATGGTGTAGAACGAGTTGATCTCGCCCAGGATTTCGGCGGCATAGATAAAGCAGTAGATGATAGCTTCCATCATCGGCGGGATGTCGATGGCAAGCTGTTTTTCAATCAGCGTCGGCATCGCCAGCAGCACAAGCGACAGCACGCACACGAACATATTCTCATACCGCTGCATGAACGCACAGCGGATGAATGTCAGCACGACCAGAAGCGACAGTACGCCGCGAATGGTCAGTCTGCGGCGTACGCGGCGGCGCTGCTCCGTGACGCGCTGCTGTAATTGTTTTTTATCCATATTTGTTAACTCCTTAAAGTAATTGCGAAAAGAGTAAAAGAGAGAACAACGCGCTTCGTTGTTCTCTCCGTAGTGGTTTCTTTCTTACAGAACGTAAACCTGCGTGGTCTCGTACACCTCGTAAACCTTCTTGAGAGAGGCCATCTCGGTGCCGGCCAGACGGGCACATGCACGGCCCATCGCAACGGCGTAGCGTGCCACCTCGTCAAACTTCATGCCCGCGTGCATAGCGTTTGCAATCGCACCGACCATTGCATCACCGGTACCGACCGCACCTTCGTCGTAGATCTTCGGGTTGGTGGTAACGTACAGCGACTCCGGCTCGTCCTTTGCGGTCAGCAGAGCGCCCTCCTGACCCATGGAAACACAAACAGCCTTTGCGCCCATATCCAGCATCTTGCGTGCAGAATGTACAACGACCTCGGGATCGGCGGACGGCTTGTCGCCTACAGCCTCAGCCAGCTCGAAGATGTTCGGCTTTACAAAGTCCGGCTCGCACCTCAGTGCCTCCTGCAGCAGCTCGCCCTGTGCGTCGATGATCAGCTTGCAGCCGTGCTTCTTGATGGTCTTGCACAGCTTACGGTAGTTCTTCAGCGGGAACTCCGGCGGCGTAGAACCCGACAGAACGAAGATATTGCCCTCGTCCAGATAGTTCTCCATGCGGTCGAGCAAACGCAGGAAATCCGAATCATCCAGCTTGTTGCCCGGCTCATTTACCTCGGTATGGCCGCCCTGCGCATCAATGATCTGCGTATTGACACGGAGTTGTCCCGCAATATCAACAAAATCGTGGTGAATGTCCGCTGCTGTCAGCATGTCCTTCATAATGCGGCCGTTTGTGCCCGCACTGAAGCCAAGCGCAATACTGCTGCCGCCCAACGCCTTGATCGCGCGCGACACGTTGATGCCCTTGCCGCCCGGTTCCAGATGACTGGACACCGCGCGATTGAGCTTGCCCACCTGCAGCGGATGCTCGATCCGCTGCGTACGGTCCAGTGCAGCGTTAAGCGTTATCGTGATAATCATGGGACGCCCCTCCTGAAATATAATTTCCCTCATCGCGGCTTCGCATTTGTCCCGTGCGAATAACCGCGTTCTCATCTATATTACATTTTACAAAATCTTATGAATAAAGTAAATGGTTTTTCTTGATGTTAGCCACATTTAACCGGGTTGTTTTTGTACCCAAACTTTATTTGAGCCAGCCGCAGTCTCCGCACCACGGACACTCCCACTGTTTGCCCGTGACTTTTGCTTCCGCGCCGCACATCGAACAGCGCATTTTACCGGTTTTCGGCAGCGGTTTCGGCTTTGGCGGCTCTTTCGGCGGTTCCTGCTGCCGACGGTACAGCCGCGCAAAAAAGACTACGCCGAGCAGCAGCACCACGGCGATCGCCGCGATCTGTTCTTTTGTCATGCTGTCCCTCTTCTCACTTGTGGTACTTGCCGCCTGCCGCGATATTGAGCGCGCGGTAAATCTGCTCGAGCACCATCACTCTTGCCAAATGATGCGGAAACGTCATCGGTGACATGGACAGCCGCAGCGCCGCCTTCTTTTTCACCCGCTCGGACAGACCGCACGAGCCGCCGATGAGCACGCAGATCTTGCTTGTCCCCGATACGGTCAACTTGCCGAAATAGTCCGCCAGCTGCTCAGAGGACATCGGCTTGCCTTCTACGCACATCGCAATCACAGACGCGCCGGGCAGCAGCTTGCTCTCGATGAGCGCGGCTTCCTTTTCGAGCGCCTGCGCGATCTCGCCCTCAGAGGGCGTCTGCGGCAGACGCTGCTCGGGCAGCTCGATGATCTCTAATTTACAATATGCGCCGAGACGCTTGGTATATTCCTTTACAGCGTCTGCCCAGAATTTTTCTCCGAGCTTTCCAACGCAGATCAGCCGGACAGAGAGCATAGTTTTTCCTCCCCAAACGATACCGGATGCTCCATGTGCTCCTTTGGTGCAACGAGCACCTCGCACGCGGGCAGTCCGCGCAGCGCCGACAGCGTTTGCTGCCGCGCCAGCTCCGGCATGTTGTTTTTCTCACTCAGGTGCGCCAGCACGAGCGTTCGCGTGCCGCTTTTCACCAGATCCGCTGCAAATACGGCGCAGTCCGGATTGGACAGGTGCCCGCTCGGTCCGGCAACACGCATCTTGAGCGAATACGGGTACGGACCGGCCTGCAGCATGTACGGGTCATGGTTGCTCTCCAGCACGACCATTTCACAGCCGCGCAGAAGCTCGGCCGCATCGCGCGGCACAAAGCCAAGGTCGGTCGCAAAGCCGAACCGACTGCCGCCGTGCTCGAATATGTAGCCCGTGCTCTCGGCTGCGTCATGCGGCGTCGGAAACGGCACAACGTCCACATCCCTGACCCAGAAGCGCTCACCGCTGTCGAATATGTTCAGACGGTCGGCGTACTCCGGATTCTTTTCCTCGAAAGCCTCGGCTGTGCCGCGAGTGGCAAACACCGGCGCCTTCGCTTTTTTAAGAAACATCGGCAGTCCCTTCACATGGTCGATGTGCTCATGCGTCAGCACCACCGCCGAAATATCCTCCAGCGTGAGCGACAGTGCCTTCAGCGCAGTCGTAATCCTGCGCAGCGACACACCGAGATCGATCAGGATCGCGGTGCCGTCCGCCATATATAAGCCGCAGTTGCCGCTCGAACCGCTGGCGATACTGTAATAATAATGCTCTGCCATAGTACTCCTTCAGCAGTTGTTTTCATCCGTTTGTGTGCTGCAGAAAGGCGGTTCGCGTTAGAATCATCGGTGTGACGTTTCCGCAGTAGAATGCGAACGGTTCCCCGGCAATCTCCGCGCCGAATCCGGTAAGAATGTGCACCGTTGCGTCTCTCGCTTCGAGGAAAATGTTATCCACATCCTGTGCAAAAACATCGTCCAGCACACGTTTCAGCAGAAAGGTTCCCTTGTGCTGTCCGCGCAGCCTGCGCGCGACCGTGATGCAGCCCATGTGCCACTGCCCGCCCTCACGGTAAATGGCCGCTGTGCCGACGAGTTCGCCGTCCTGCTCCAGGCACCACCACTGCGGCTGCTTATCCGCCGGGATGAAGTTCAGCTCCTTCGGAATATCCTGCTCGTCCGCGAAAATCTGCGCGGCAAAAGCGAGAACCGCATCCATGTCCGCATCAGACGCACGCCGAATCATACACTCTGCTTTCATTCTGCTCATCTGCCTTATATTCTGCAAAAAAGGCGAAAGGATGCTCCCTCCGCCTTTTTTCCTCATTACAATTAGAAATTACTTGTTCTCGGCGCTTTCCGGAATCTCGGAGCGATACATATCCGCACCCAGAGCAACAAACTTCTCTACGAGCGTCTCATAGCCGCGCTCGATGTTCTGCACCTGCTCGACCTCGGTAACACCCTTGGCTGCCAGACCGGCGATAACCATCGCCGCGCCTGCACGCAGGTCGTGTGCACGGACCGGAGCACCATTCAGCTCCCTGACACCCTCAACAACCGCGATCGCACCGTCCACATGAATGTTCGCACCCATGCGAGTCAGCTCCTCGGTATAGCGGTAGCGGCTGCCCCAGATCCCCTCGGTGATGATGCTGGTGCCCTCTGCCAGACACAGCGCCGTCGTCATCTGCGGCTGCATGTCGGTCGGGAAGCCCGGGTACGGCAGGGTCTTGATGTTAGTCTTGGTCAGCTTTCCCTCGCGGCGAACGAGCACCGCATCGTCAAACTCGGTGACCTCAACGCTCATCTCGCGCAGCTTTGCGGTGATGCACTCCAGATGACGCGGAATAACATTCTTCACCAGAACCGAACCGCCGCAGGCTGCAACGGCTGCCATGAAGGTGCCCGCCTCGATCTGATCCGGAATGATGGAGTAACTGCCGCCGTGCAGGCTCTCTACACCGCGGATCTTGATCACATCGGTGCCGGCGCCCTTAACATCCGCACCCATTGCATTCAGGAAGTTCGCCAGATCGACAATGTGCGGCTCCTTCGCGCAGTTCTCCATAATCGTCTGACCCTTGGCCAGAACGGCTGCGAGCATGATGTTCATGGTCGCGCCGACCGTAACAACGTCAAAATAAATATGTGCGCCGTGCAGACCGTCCTCGGGTGCCTCGACCCGGATGTAACCGCCCTTGGGCAGCGTTACCTTTGCGCCCAGAGCTTCAAAGCCCTTGATGTGCTGGTCGATCGGACGGACGCCGCCGAAGTTGCAGCCGCCGGGCATTGCTACCTCGGCAAAGCCGTACTTGCCGAGCAGCACGCCGAGCAGATAGTAGGATGCGCGCAGCTTGCGCTCCAGCTCGTGCGGCTTGAGGCTCGGGTTCTGCGCATTCTGGATTTCCACCGTAGTGGCGTTGATCTGGCGGATCTGCGCACCCAACTCGCGCATGATCTCCATCTGCAGCGTTACATCAATGATCTTGGGCACGTTTTCAAGACGAACCGGGCCATCTGCCAGCAGAGCCGCCGGAACGATTGCGACCGCTGCATTCTTTGCGCCGGAGATGGTCACCTCACCATTCAGCGTCTTGCCGCCGTTGATTACATACTTTGTCAATCTACCTACTCCTCACTAAGCCTTGGCGCGGAAATCTCCGCGTTTTTCTCCGAATACTGTATCTTATGTCAGCGAATGACTGTCCGTGCCGACCCTCTTTGCGGGCAGCTCCGACAGCGGCTAAACCCATTCGCGTAAAATCTCACTAATACATTTTACCACAATTTCAGATAAAGAAAAGCAGTTTTTCAGTTTTCTTCACCGATGATCGTCTTTTTGTCACAATCCACCAAATATTCGCCTGTTTCGGTGTCAATCTTCCAAGTAGGTGTAAGACGAATACGGCGGCTGCTGTCGGTTTGCATACGGTAACCGGCCGTCATCGACTCGATCATGCCGGTTTCGCCGCTTTCTGCGGCAAACTGCAGCAGAGCATCTGCTGCGCTGCAGGTAATGCTGATGCCGTTCGCAGTGGTATACGGCGTACCAAGGCTCCACAGTCCGACGAGCGACACTGTGCCGTCTCCGGCGGAAAAGTCCAGTGTCAGCCGCCGGTTGTGCACCGGCAGTCCGGCGACCGAGCCGGTCAGCGTAACTGCCATGTCCTCCGCCGTCCAGTGGGCCTGTTCGGCCTGAAAGCCCCACCGGCTGCACAGTCGGCGCGCCTGCTCGAGCGCTTCCGATGCGGAAGTCGGCGCAGATTCAGTCAGCGTATAGTCCGCCTGCACATTGCCGTCCGCCTGCCACTCGAGCGTGCCCTTGTCACTCTCAAAGCGCACCGTGCCGTCCTCCTGCTCGGTGCGTTCAGCGTGTTCGCCCAGCATGGCGGCTGCGATCTTTTCCTCATCTGCGCGACTGCGGTCGAGCGACAGCTCGGGCAGCGTGATGTCCTCCGGAAGCGAGAACGCCGTATCCAGCTGCATCCCCCTGGCGCTCACCAGCGTGCGCAGATTGGCCTCAAGCTCACTCGTTCTCCGGTGGCTTTGCCAGCCGCGTACCGCCAGATTGCCCAGCAGAAACAGGTTGATCGCAAGCAGTATTGCGATCAGTATATTTTTGACTTTATCCCATTGCAAGCGCTCTCATCTCCCTTCTGCGGTCACTCTGCCGCATTTTTCAGATAGAACCGGCTCGGTACATACTGTCCGTCCTGTGACCGGTAGGCTGCCATCAGACCGCGTTCCGCGCCGGAGGCTCCGGCTGCCGCCTGTTTTGCAGGCATGACCGTGCGTTTGCCGCCGGTCGGCTGAAATTTCTGCAGCCGAATCGTTGCCGTGCGCAGCGCACTGCCGTTGAATACGAAGGTAGCAAAGTCCGCGTCACCGAGCACCGGCACGCCGCTGTACATCTGCAGAAAAATCAGCGTGGTTTGTTCTTCGCTGCGCTCCACCGCGTACAGCGACGCATGCGTATCCGTATCGCCCGCTCGCTGCGCCGCATCAAGAATCAGCCGGGCGCAGTCCAACTGTGCATCCAGCGCCGCCGCATCCGTGATATCGCTCTCGTCATAAGCGCTCACCGTTGCCGAGCCGTCCGTGGACGCGTACTGCACCAGACCGGACGCATTCAGCCGCAGTGTGCTCGTATCATCGAGGAACACGCGGACAGTTCCATCCTGCTCGTTGTAAAAATCCGTGTAGGCCGTGTAGCCGAATGCACCAAGCAAATCCTCCAGTCCGGTGCCGCTCTGTGCGGCAAACAGGTTGATCTGCGCCGGTTTCAGCACCGGAAGCGACAGCGCCTCGCTGTCGAACAGCAGCGTTTCCGGATAGACCGCATACGCATCTCCCGCAAAGCTGCACGACAGACCGCGGAAGTTCTTCTGTGCCTCCTCGAGTGCATTCTGCGAGACCGCTGCATCCGCAGCATACAGCCTGCCGTCTGCCATGCGGACAAACAGCCGCTGCACACCGGCGGCATACACCAGTGTTTCGACCTGCAGGCGGTCATTATCCTTCCACGAGCCGCCCAGCCAGCCCGCAATAGACTGCATCGGGATCGCACCGTGGTAGCGCAGCAGCGCACAGCTGCCCGACCGCAGAGCCGTGCACAGCTCACTCTCATCAGCCGGCCGCAGCCCCTCACCTGTGAGCGCCTGCGACCACAGCGAACGCGTCGCCGTGATGCCGGCGTCAATATCGGTCAGATTGTACTGCACGCCGTACAGCTTGCCGTCAACGGTCAGCGCCATCTGTGCCGGATCCGCCGCCGAAACACCGGAGGACCGTATCTCATAGCCCACCGCACCGCCTACAAAGCGGTCGTGCAGACGGCGGAGTGCGCTGTCTGCGGGCATTTGCGCAATGTTCAGGCCCATCAGCCAGTTTACCGCGCACAGCACGCCCATCAGTCCGCACAGCACCAAAAGCGAGATATTTTTTGCTGTGTTCTTCGCTGAGCGTTTCGCACCTCTCATACCTTATCCTCCCTGCCGTGCGGCTTGAGGTCGGTCGGAAGCGTGATCGTCACGGTCGTGCCCTTGCCGTATTCACTGGTCAGAGCGATCTTTCCCTCGTGCTGCTCAACGATCTCCTTGGCGATCGCCAGACCCAGTCCGGTGCCGCCTGCGGCTCGCGAGCGTGCCTTGTCCACGCGGTAGAATCGCTCAAACAGGCGCGGCACATCGTCCGCCGGAATGCCGACACCGTTGTCCTCAACTGTGATGCGCACATGGTTTGCGCCTGCGCGCTGTGCCGCCAGACGGATCCTGCCGCCCGAAGGCGTGTACTTGACCGCGTTGGACAGAATATTGACCACAACCTGCTCGATGCGTTCCCTGTCGCCGACCATCGGCGGCAGGTTCGGCTCGGTCTCAACGAGGATCATGTGACCGCTGTCCTCAGCGGTCAGCTTCATGGCATTCGTCACCTTTTTCAGCAGATCGGACACCGAGAACCGCGTCATACGCAGCTCCATCCGTCCGTAATCCAGCTTGGAAAGCGTCAGCAGATCGGTGACAATACGCGCCATGCGCTCGCTCTCGCTCGAAATAACGCCCAGAAACTGCTTTTCCATGTCAAGCGGCAGCTCTCCGGCGGCATCGAGCAGCGTTTCGGTGTACGAGCGGATGTTCGTCAGCGGCGTGCGCAACTCGTGCGACACGTTTGCTACAAACTCGCGGCGTGCGTCATCCAGACGGCGCTGCTCGGTGACATCGTGAATGACCGCGATGACACCGCCCTCGCCATCCAGTGCGCCGTAAGGCGCCAGCGTGACAGACAGCACGCGCCCAAATCGCGTAATCTCGTTCGTAAGGAAGCTGCGCGAGACGGTTTCGTCCGTGTCCGGCATGTCCAGATCAGCAAACATCTCATCAAAGCTCAGCTTCTGCTCCACACGCACGCCCAGCAGATTTTCGGTTGCCGGATTCATGTGGATGAGCGTGCCGTCGGTCGTAAAGGCGGCTACGCCGTCGGTCATGTGCAGGAACAGCGTGTTCAGCTTGTCGCGCTCTCCCTGTACCTCGCCGACCGTGTTTTTCAAACGGTGCGCCATGTAATTGAACGAACGGGTCAGCTCGCCAATCTCATCCGACGACTGCACGCCGAGGTCCTGATCGAAGTTGCCTTCCGCGATTGACCGCGCACCCTCGGTGATGCGCTCGATCGGCGTGGTGATGGTCTTGCTGAGCAGGAAGGACAGCAGGATCGCCGCCAGCAGGCCGAACATCATCGCCTGCATGACAATCTGGAAGAACCGCCACGACAGGTCGGAAATCTCCCGCTTGTTGTCTGCAATATACACGATGTAGTCCACCGCACCGTCGCCGTTCTTGTCCAGCGGCACCGCAATGTCCATAATGCTGTCGGATACCGCCGAGCGCGTTCCGGTCTCTCCTGCCATTGCGGCAATGACGTTGCTCGTGCGGGTAACGGATACATTCGGGTTGGAGCCGTCAAGGAAGCCGCCCTCACTGTCGAGAATGGCATAGTTGCGGTAATCGTCAATGCCGAGTCGGCTCTTGTGTGCATCTATGATAGTTTTCAGACCATCCGTGCCGGGTTCGGCAGCCGCCTCCTGCATGGAGCGGATGGTGTCGGTCGTGAACACCGCCTGCATCTGCTCATAAAAGCTGTTCAGATAGAAGGTGTTGATACTGTTGATCAGAAACGTGCCGACCACCGCCATAACGGATACGATCAGCAGCACCAGAATCAGCACCAGTTTTCTGTGTAGTGAACGGAACATAGCTTACTCCCCGTCAGCAAAGTAATATCCCATGCCTCTTTTTGTGATGATGTATCTGGGACTTGCCGGTTCATCCTCGATCTTCTCGCGCAGACGGCGGATCGCCACGTCCACCGCACGCAGGTCGCCGTAGTAGTCATAGCCCCAGACCTGCTCCATCAGCTCCTCACGGGAGAAAACCCGTCCCGGAGCAGCGGACAGGAAGCACAGAATATCAAATTCCCGCGCGGAAAGCTCGAGCGGATGACCGTTTTTGTAGACCATACCGTTGTCCTTGGATACACGCAGACCGCCGCCGGACGGCGCTTCCGCCTTTTCCCTGTCCTCTCCTGCGTAGGTACGGCGCATGTTCGCCTTGACGCGCGCCATCAGTTCACGCATAGAGAACGGCTTGGTGATATAATCGTCTGCACCCAGCTCGAGACCCATGACCTTGTCGGTCTCTTCCTCACGGGCGGTCAGCATGATGATCGGTGTGTCCTTTTCCGCGCGCACCCGCCTGCAGACCTCAAAGCCGTCCATCTCGGGCAGCATGACATCCAGCAGAATCAGGTCGGGCGCTTCCTCAAGCGCGCAGCGCAGACCTTCCGCGCCGTCATACGCCGCGAGTGTGTCGTAGCCCTCACGCTGTAAATTGAATACCAGAATGTCTGAAATGGCCTTTTCGTCCTCAACCACAAGGATTTTTTTCTTATCCAAACCCTTTCCTCCTCTGCACTCTCCAATCTCCACTCTTATCTTAGTAAAGATTCTTCAGCTTTGCTCTATACATAGCCGCCACCGTTTTTGCATCGCGGATCTCGTCCCGCTCGATCATTTTCTCTACCTCTGCGATCGGCAGTCGCACGACCTCGACAAATTCGTCCTCATCCGGCTGCATTTCGCCTTTGGTCAGGTCAAGCGCGGCAAACAGATAGGTCACCTCGGTCAGAAAGCCGGGAGACGGATAAATCGCGCCGAGCGGCACGATGCGTCCGGCGGTACAGCCGGTCTCCTCCTTCAGCTCGCGGATGCCGCATTCCTCGGCGTCCTCCGGACCGTGGTCCATCTTGCCGGCGGGCATTTCGAGCAGCTCGGTATCGAACGCATAGCGGAACTGCCGCACAAGAATAACGTTGCCGTCCTTGTCGATCGGCAGCACGCCGACACCGCCGACATGCTCACAGACCTCGCGCGGCGCAGTTTTGCCGTTCGGCAGCGATACCTCGTCCACACGAGCGGTCATGATCCTGCCTCTGAACTTATATTCGCTGGAAAGCTGTTTTTCTGTCATATCCATAGAAAAATCCTCCTTAATCGGCTGCATTTACACAGCGCAGGATATAGGCGGTCTCCGGCGGGACGGATACGATCAGACCGTCCGGGTCGGCGTACGCGAAGCCCTCGCCGCTGAGCAGGTCGAGCGCATACAGCGCATCAATTTTTGTTTCCGCATACTGGTGTCCGCGGTTGACCACGATTACCAGACGCGAGTCTCCGCTCGTGCGCTCATAGCGCAGCAGTGCACCGGCTGTCGTGTCGCTGAACTGCAGGTCGCCGTCCGCAAGCGTCTGTTCCTCGGCACGGATTTCGCACAGCCTGCGATAGAACGCAAGCAGCTCCTGGTTTTCGTGTCCCCACGGGTAGGTCTGGCGGTTGAACGGGTCCTCGAAGCCCTGCTGACCCGCCTCATCACCGTAGTAAATGGTCGGCGAACCCGGCATGGTGAACTGGATGACCGCCGCCATCCGCAGGCGGCGCAAGGCGATTTCCAGACGGTCCGGCGGCAGCTGATAGTGTGCGCGGCCGTTTCTGTCCAGCTTCCACTCGTTCTCGGTTACGCCGAGAAGGGTGAGCGCACGCGCGGTGTCATGCGTACCTACAACGTTCATCAGGTTGTAGAACACGTCCCGCGGGTAGTTTTCGCGGATGCACTCCATGCTCTCCGCGAAATGCTCGGCTGTGCCGCCGTTCAAAAAGCCGAAAATAGCGTCTCGCAGCGGGTAGTTCATAACCGAATCCAGTTCGCCGCCCTGGAAATAGCGTCGGCGCTCGGAGTATGCGATTTTGTTGGACGCATCCTCCCACACCTCACCGATGATGAGCGCATCGGATTTTTCCCTGCGGGCTGCCGCGTTCAGCTTCCGGATGAAGCTGTCCGGCAGCTCGTCGGCAACATCCAGCCGCCAGCCGGACGCGCCCAGCCGCAGCCAGTGGCGGACCACGCTGTCCTCGTCCTCAATGATGTAATCCTGATAGCTGCCGTCGGTCTCATTGACCTGCGGGAGCGTGTAGATGCCCCACCACGATCCGTACTCGTTCGGCCAGTTGCGGAAGTCAAACCAGCTGAAATACGGCGATTCCTTGGACTGGAACGCGCCTACGCTGTCGTAGTGACCGCGTGCGTTGAAATAGCGGCTGTCGTAGCCGGTGTGATTGAATACGCCATCCAGTACAACGCGCATGCCGCGTCTGGCGGCTTCGCTGCACAGCGCCCGGAAGTCCTCCTCACAGCCGAGCAGCGGGTCGATGCGCTTGTAATCGCCGGTATCGTAGCGGTGATTGGAATACGCCTGAAAGATCGGATTGAAATAAATGGTGGTAACGTGCAGGCTCTCCAGATAATCCAGCTTGGCGTATACGCCGCGCAGCGTACCGCCGAAAAAGTCGTTATTGAGAATTTCGCCGTGCTCATCCGGCAGATAGACCGGAATATCGTCCCAGTTCTGGTGCAGCACACGCGGGATCACGCCTTCACCCTCCGGCTGCTCAGGTGCCTTGTCGCGGCAGAAACGGTCCGGAAAAATGTTGTAGGTGATGCCCTCACCGAACCAGCGCGGCGTATGGTATTCGCCGTCGTACACGGTCAGCTGGTACTTATCGCCGACCGCCTCGAGCAGCTCCGCCTGACCGCCGTAGCCGCGTGCACAGTAGTGCAGACCATCCGCCAGCTCCACCGAAAAATAATACCAGTACAGACCGGGGTGCGGCGGCGTATAGGTTACCGTATACCGATCATGTGAGCCTTGATAGCCGCACCAGTGCAGCGGATAGGATTCGGCCTGACAGCCGTCTTCCTCAATCCAAAGGGTAACGTGCAGCGCGCCCTGTGCCCGCTGCGGATAAACAGAAAACTCGACCGCCTGCCCTGCCGGTACCGCGCCATACGGCTTCTTGCATGCAGTGCTGCGGGAGTGAAACATACTATCAGAAATGCGATTCACGCAAGCTCCTCCAAACATATATCCTCTTGCCAAATCATACCTTACCATTATATCAGCAATATTGGCGGTAGTATTTTTAGTATAGCACAAAACCGCAGAACGGTAAACAAAAGCTGTCGCACGAAAGAAAAGAAAACCGGCTCAATACAAACTTTTTAGGTGCAAAGCAAAGAGCTGGCTCCAACGGAGTCAGCTCTTTTGATTCGGTTTTGATTTTAGCCGAGCAGATTCAGGATTTCTTCCTTCGGCATAGCGCCGACAGCCTTATTGACAACCTCGCCGTTCTTCATCACGATCAGGGTCGGGATGGAGACAATGCGGAACTGCATGGACAGCTCACCCTGCTCGTCTACATTGATCTTACCGACCTTGATATCGTCACGCTCGTTTGCGATCTCGTCCACAATCGGCGAAACCATGCGGCAGGGACCGCACCACGTTGCCCAGAAGTCCAGCAGGACCGGCTTGTCCGACTTCAGCACTTCGTTCTCGAAATTTTCCTTCGTAATGGTTACTACTGCCATATTAAACACTCCTTAACCTTTCAGTGATAATTCATAATAAAATGCATACTGCTGCATGACACCCGCAAAGCCTTTATATCGTTTCAGCGGAAACCCTTTCGGATAGTGTGTGTCCAGCATTTGACGGATATGCGTATCGACCGGAAACGCGTCGATGTGATGCAGCGCAAACAGACAGATACACTCCGCAAC
Organism: Butyricicoccus sp. AM78-15b2TA; assembly: GCF_027665985.1. Classification (NCBI taxonomy): domain Bacteria; kingdom Bacillati; phylum Bacillota; class Clostridia; order Eubacteriales; family Butyricicoccaceae; genus Butyricicoccus; species Butyricicoccus sp. AM78-15b2TA. Next base: position 4,100 of record NZ_JAQEHY010000022.1, on the reverse strand, counting down.
CTTGATGCCGACTCCGGTCAGCCGCAGCAGCGCGGCTTTGGCGCGGGCGTAATCCATGTGCCGGATAGCTTCCAGATCGACCTCACCGGACGCGACCTGCCGGGCCGCAGCGCAAATGTATTTGGCGCGGTAGCCGAGCCGCACCGGCGCAAGATCCTCGGGCGTGCACGCCGCCAGACGCTCTGCCGTGGGAATGCTATTGTATACCTGTTCACTCTTATTATAACAGATTTCCCCGAAAAGGGAACACAAATTTTCGACACACTTGGTGATCCGCGCGATATTGTTCTGCTGCGAGATGATAAAGCATAGAATAGTTTCCCACAGATCCTGCCGCAGAATACGCAGTCCGCCGCCGTATGCAACGGCGTTCTGCAGATAGATGTCGCGTTTGGCAACTGCGGCTTTGCAGCGGCCGTAGTCCGCATCCAGATCGAAATACGGCCGCCAGATGGCGTTAAACTCGTCTTCATCGCAGTCGAACCGTACGGTCCGGCCGTTCTGCTGAATATTCAGCAGGTGTGTGCCCGCAATCAAATCGTACGACTTATCCCCAACCCTGTGGAAGCGGAAGCACTGACCGGAGCTTGCGATCTGGTCGATGTCGAAATCGTTCAGTACGCACTCGATCATTGGTGCATAGCCTCATGCTCGCGCACCAGCTCGGTAAACAGGTCGCTCAGCGTCCAGCCGATATTGTGCTCGGTGACCATGGCCTTGTACGGCACAGAAACACCATGCGCCTTCATTTCACGGAGCAGAATGTCCAGTCTCTTTTCAGTAAAGCCGTCCAGCACCATCATCGGTGCGGAAGGCGCATCTGCAGTCGCGTCAGTCGGCTCAAAGCCCTTGCGGTTCAGCAGAAAGCCGACGGTCTGACCGGCAGAGACCGCTTCGACATTCTTAATCCGCACGCCCATGCGAACGAGCACGGTCTTAAGTGCCGCAGTCTGTTCGCTCGGCTGCGGCTCGAAATATAACACTTTTTCACGGGATGCCGCCATAGTGGAACCCTCCTGTTTTATTCTCATAAGATTGTATGCTAATATTATATCATTTCTGTCAAGTCCCCTATTGACAGAAAGTGTGTTCGGTGCTATGCTCATAGTTAGCAATAACTAACCGATTAAAAAGAGAGGTGCGTATGATACAGCAGACATTGCTTTGGGCGGCCGCAGGCACAGGCTTCACCTTCCTGATGACCACGATCGGCGCCGCCATGGTATTCTTTATGAAACGGCAGTCCAGCGCTCTGATGCAGCAGATTTTTCTCGGATTCGCGTCCGGTGTGATGATCGCCGCGTCCATCTGGAGTCTGCTCATTCCCGCGATTGACGAGGCCGCGCAGAACGGCCAGCCGGGCTGGATACCCGCTGCAGGCGGCTTTATCCTTGGTTTGGTGCTTATGCTTACGCTGGACGGCTTAATGCCGCACCTGCACAGCGGCGCAGAGCAGGCCGAAGGTCTGCCGTCCTCCTTTCGGCGAACCACGCTGCTTGTTCTTGCAGTGACGCTGCACAACATTCCGGAAGGCATGGCTGTCGGTCTGTCATTCGCTCGCGCCGCGCAGCACACCGGCAACGCAGGATTGTTTGCAGCGGCAGGCGCGCTTGCCATCGGCATCGGCATTCAAAATTTCCCGGAGGGAGCCGCAGTCGCGCTTCCGCTCCATCAGGAGGGGCTGAGCCGCGCACGCTCATTCGTTTACGGTTCGCTGTCCGGCATTGTCGAACCCATCTTCGGCGTGCTTGTCGTGCTGTGCGCGTCCGCGCTGACACCGTTCATGCCGTGGCTGCTGTCCGCTGCGGCAGGCGCGATGCTGTACGTTGTGGTCGAGGAGCTGATTCCCGAGGCACATCTCGGCGAGCATTCACATCCGGGCACGCTTGGTGTGATGGCGGGTTTTCTGGTGATGATGGTGTTGGATACAGCTTTGGGATAATTGAAAATGGAGAATTGAGAATGGAAAATGAAGTTTTCTTTCTCCTTCCACAAAAACGAAAAGCGTCCCAATGGGACGCTTTTCGTTTTTCAAATAATCCGTGTTTTGACTTTGCCTAATACAGATTATCCTCAATATCTATTATGAATCTGTTTGCAGTAATCAAAATAGACTTGCCGCAATTCCTTCAGATTTTTCTTGCGAATGAGCACCACATCGTCGTTTGTAAGGATAAAGTCCTTATCCACAGCTTTGACGTAGTTCATATTCACAAGGAAGCTCTGGTGGCACCGCAGAAAACACGGAGCCGTCAGTTCCTGCTCAATCTCGCTGAGTTTTTTATATATTGTGTATGTCTTTTCGCCCGCCTGATGCAGAATGCACTGTGAGTTATGGCTTTCCACATACATAATCTCTTCGCGCGGAATGTGTAGCACCTGCAAACGATTCTTGATCGCGTATGTATTCTCGACGATATCGGACAATACACGGTGCATGGTTCGCTCGAACGTCTTCGGGGTATATGGCTTGAGCAGATAACCGGATGCACCGACTTCAAAGCTGTCCGGTGCAAAATCCAGCGCAGCAGTACAAAATACGATCGTGCCCTTGTAGCCAATCTCACGCAGACGGCGTGCTACGTCAATGCCGAGCGGCGGGTCCATCAGAATATCCAGCAGAATAATATCAAACCATCCGCCGTCCCCAAGCTCATAATAAAGCGGTTCACCGCTGTCGTACATTTTGTAGGAATAGTCAATCGCATGTGAATTGCAGTAATGACTGAGAAAATCCACAAGGATATCTCGTTCTAACGCCGAATCATCACAAATTGCGACCCGCAACATGGTTATTGACAGTCCTTTCTCGTCAGTTTTTGTCGAATTTCTTAGCGGCTTCTTAACACATTCTGCCGATTTCACAAGATTCTGTTCCAATTTCACAGAATAGCAAAAACCGCGTGATTCTTCTGATAAAATAAACATGTTCCCAAATGAAGTGGGAACATCAGCAAATATCGACGGAGGAAGCATCATGTTTGTCTACAAAGTAATCAAAAAAAATCACTATTCGCCTGAGACCGGAGCTTATATATCTTTCGGTATCAGTGCTCACGATCCACAGCACGGACAAACCTGCTTCGTCCCCGATGTGTTCATCGGTGAGCCGGAAGCTCGCGCCTTTACAGAACGCCTGAATACGCTTCAGGTGTCGCCCATCCATTTGATTGATGTGATTGAGGACACATTAGGCGTTTAACACGCAGATTACATAAAAATGCCCAGTTCAGAGGCCAGAGAGCGAATTGCCTGCACAATGCCGATGTATTCGGCCGTGACTTCGTATCGCAGTTCCGTGATTTCCTCATCCCGATTGCCGCGCAGCGCTTGCAACAGTGCTGCGCTCTTCTTTTCCAGCCGTATAAAGCCAAAGCTGCGTGCCTGTCCGGTCAGCGTGTGTACCGCTTTGATTGCCGCATCGCGATCGTGCCGACCCAAGGCATCGTTCAATTCCGCGCAGCAGGGCTCGTCCAAAAATCGGATCAGGAATTTCTGCAGCATATTCTCGTTATAAAAGCGACGGCAGGCTGCTTCAAAATCTCCATCTATCGCTCGATAAAATTTATACAGAGACATATCGACATCTCCCTACGGATATTCTATCATTTCAAAAATCGACTGGCAAGAGGTGAAAATAGTTTTCTATCGTCATTTCTCGACAAAGATCGCGTTTTGCAGTAAAAGAAAAACGCCTGATCAAATGATCAGGCGTTTTTATGGAGCTGCTAACCAGATTTGAACTGGTGACCTCATCCTTACCAAGGATGCACTCTACCGACTGAGCTATAGCAGCGAAAGAAAAAACGGCACGATTACGGTACCGTTTTTTGGCGACCCGGATGGGACTTGAACCCACGGCCTCTAGCGTGACAGGCTAGCGCTCTAACCAACTGAGCTACCGGGCCATATTAACTTAATTTGGTGGGCCTTCGGGGACTTGAACCCGGGACCGACCGGTTATGAGCCGGTTGCTCTAACCAACTGAGCTAAAGGCCCATATAGGGAATCGACTTTACCCTGCCGTCACGATAAAGTGACGGCAAAGCATTGTCTGAATGGCTCCTCAAGTTGGACTCGAACCAACGACCCTGCGGTTA
>NZ_JAQEHY010000021.1:0-34763 GCF_027665985.1 Butyricicoccus sp. AM78-15b2TA | reverse complement strand
CAATCTGCTGTTTTCAAAGAGTTTTCACAACTTTTCGTTGTTCTTAACTGCTCATCAACAGCTTATTTAGTATATCAAAACCAGAAGCGTTTGTCAAGAACTTTTTTAAATTCTTTTTCAGAACCTCAATCGGCTCTAAACCAAACTTTTCGGTTTTGCGCTCGTCTCTGAGAGACAGCTTTAATAGAATACCAAATCCCGGAGCAAATGTCAAGAGTTTTTTCGTCTCTATCCGACATTTATTTCTCGTTTCTCCGCACAAGACTGATTACAAAAGCCGCAATCGACAGTCCTGCGCTTACCGCTGACAGCGCGCACGCAATAATATCCAGTGTCAGTTTGGCTTTTTTCTGCTTTTTATTCATTTTTGAGCATTTCTCCTTGTATAACGACAGCATGTACCGCTTTGGATGCTTTTACATAAAAGACCCGCCTGAAAGTACGGCGGGTCTTTCTCTATGCAGCTTTGCATCATTACTTCATCAACTCTGCCAACAGCATAACCTTATCCACATTGCCTTCCACCTTGATTTTTCCCTCAGCGATAGCAACCTGCGGAACCAGCTTGCCGGTAAGCACCTTCTCCAGATTCGTCATCGACCCGGAAACGATTGCATCGTGGTCAATATACTCATACGGCATAACGGACACATTGCCGTTCAGGATTTCGATGTAGAATACACCTGTAATCTTGCCCGTAAGATTAAACTGCACCGCAACCTTGCCTTCCGTGCCGGCAATATCGGCTTTCTTTAATCTGTTGTAAAACTTTCCAATCAGCTGATCAATATCCATCGGACTCACCCCTGCTCTATTTTCTATCTTTATTATACAACACATGCAAGAAAAAGCAAGGATAATTTTGGTGATTTAGCCGTGAAACCGTAACAAAACGACTGTGCAATTTTTAATGCACAGTCGTTTTGTAAATTGAACAGTAATCAACAGTTAATTTCAGGTCTTTCGATCGAATTTAGTGTGACAATGCGGGCAGGTAATCATAATCTTTCCCTTTCCCTTGGGCACGCGCAGGCGCTGACCGCACTCCGGACACTTGAAATAGCAGTGTGTCTTACGGTCGGCAAAACGGCCCTGTGCACCGCGAATCCTGTTCGATACCGGACGCCACCATCTCATGAACTTTTCATTCTCCGCATACCGCGCCTGAATATTGCGCGAGAACATGCGGAAGTAGCACAGGCACAGCAACGCGAGAATGAATACGTTCATCCACGCCCAGCCGAGAATGCGCGCCACGATAATGAGTGCAATGCCGAAAATGAGCAGTGCGTTATTGAGCGGGTCGCTGCCGTAGCGGCCTGCCATAAAACGGCGGAAAAAATCCATTTATGCCTCTTCCTTTCCGCAAACGTGCTCGAAAATCAGGTCAAGCACCTCATCACGACCGAATCCCTTCTCTGCCGAGAACGGAATGACCGGCACTTCCTCCGGCAACAGCAATGTCTGACGAATCTCCGCAATATTGCCCTCAAGCTGGCTCTTCTTGATCTTATCCAGCTTGTTGGCGATAATCACCCACGGTTTTCCGGATGCGCGGAACCACTCCGCCATCGTCATATCGTCGCGCGTCGGCTTGTGACGAATGTCCACGATCTGGATGCCCAGCGTCAGCAGATCCATTGCAAAGTAGGTCTCCATCAGAGCACCCCACCGCTGCTGCTCGGCCTTGGAAACGCGCGCGTAGCCGTAGCCCGGAAGATCGACCAGATACATAGCCTTGTCGATCGTGAAATAGTTGATGTGAATGGTCTTGCCCGGCTGTGCGCTGACACGCGCAAAGTTCTTGCGGTTCAGCAGCTTGTTGATGACCGAGCTTTTGCCCACGTTGGATTTGCCCGCAAACACGATCTGCGGCAGCGGGTCGTGCGGAAAATCGCTTTCCTTGACCGCCGAGCGCAGAAATTCCGCGTTATGCACATTCGGTTTCTTCATTTCCATATTATTGTACCACCGTTGTCGATGCCGAGTCCGCTGCACGCTTTATTGGGGCGGACTTGCGTTTTTTCTGCTTGGGACGGCGCGAAAAGTCAATCGCGGTCTCCACCACCGTGTCCATGTGCTCCGCAATGACAAAATTGATGTTTTCCCGAACGACCGGCACGATGTCCTTCAAATCGCTCTCGTTGTCCTTCGGAATGCACACGGTCTTGATACCCGCACGGTACGCCGCCATGGTTTTCTCGCGCAGACCGCCGATTGGCAGCACGCGGCCGCGCAGCGTTACCTCGCCGGTCATGGCAACCTCGTGACGAACCGGCGCGCCGGTCAATGCCGAAATCAGCGCCGTGGTGATCGTCACGCCTGCGGACGGGCCGTCCTTCGGAATCGCTGCCTCCGGGAAGTGAATGTGCAGATCATTGTCCTTGTAGAACATCGGGTCGATGTTCAGCGACTCTGCCTTGGAGCGCACGAACGTCACAGCCGCCTTGGCGCTCTCCTGCATGACCGTGCCGAGATTGCCGGTGATTTCGATCTTACCGGTGCCCGGCACGACCGCCACCTCAACCTCAAGCATTTCACCGCCGACACTCGTCCACGCGAGACCGTTTACAATGCCGACCTCGTCCTTCTTGCTGACCAGATCGTCCTTGAAGGTCGCCGTGCCGAGCAGCTCCTCGAGATTCTCCTTGATAGCCGTCAGGCTTTCGTCGCCACCCGCGATATGCTTTGCCGCCTTGCGGCACAGCTTCGCCAGCACCTGCTCAAGACGGCGCACGCCTGCTTCGCGGGTGTAGCCGCTGATGATTGCATCAAGCGTTTCATCGTCCACGATCAGCTGATTTTCGCTCAGGCCGTGCTTCTTCATCTGCTTGGACAGCAGGTGACGGCGTGCGATCAGGCGCTTTTCCTCCGCCGTGTAGGACGGCAGCTCGATAACCTCCATACGGTCGAGCAGCGGACGCGGAACAGTCGAAAGATCGTTCGCAGTCGTCAGGAACACCACGTCGGACAGATCAAACGGCAGTTCGATGTAGTGGTCGCGGAAGGCAACATTCTGCTCGGTGTCCAGCACTTCGAGCATTGCCGATGCCGGATCGCCGCGGAAGTCATTGCCCATCTTGTCGATCTCGTCGAGCAGGATGAGCGGGTTGGAAGTACCGGCACGGCGCAGCGCATCCATAATACGGCCGGGCATTGCGCCGATGTAGGTCTTGCGGTGACCGCGGATATCCGCCTCGTCACGCACACCGCCGAGGCTCATGCGCGTGTAGTTGCGGCCCATGGCCTCTGCAACGGACTTGGCAATCGAGGTCTTGCCGACACCCGGAGGGCCGACCAGACACAGCACCTGCCCCTTGAGGTCGGGCGCAAGGCTCTTGACAGCAAGGAACTCCATAATGCGTTCCTTGACCTTCTCCATGCCATAGTGGTCGCGGTCGAGGATCGCCTGTGCTTCCGCGAGATCATGACGTTCCTCGCTCTTCTTATTCCACGGCAGGTCGAGCACGGTATCCAGATAAGTACGCACGACACCCTGCTCGGCCGTCGAGCCGCTCAGCTTGGCAAAGCGGTCCACCTCACGGATGAGCTTGTCCTCGCACTCCTTCGGCAGCTTGAGGTCGAGCACGCGTGTGCGGTAGCTTTCCGCTTCTGCGGCTACGTCCTGTTCGCCGAGCTCGGTCTGAATGACCTTGATCTGCTCGCGCAAGTAGTATTCCTTCTGGTTTTTGTCGATCTGGGTCTTGAGTTCGTCCTGAATCTCGTTTTCGATCTTGAGGACCTCGGTCTCCTCACCGAGCATGCGGATCACCATCACCAGGCGGCGGGTAATGCCAAGCTCTTCGAGGATCTCCTGCTTGGCTGCCACATCGACCGGAATATTCTGGGCGATATAATCTGCCAGATAGCCCGGATCGCCGCCCTCGGCTACGGTCAGCTCCACATCAGGCGACAGGCGGGACGCATACTGCGCGTACTCACCGAAGCGCTCCTGTGCAGTGCGCACGAGTGCCTGCGCGCGGCGTTCGGTCACGCCGTAAACGTAGTCCTCGAGTTCCTCAACCTCGGCATACATGCAGTCCTCGTCCTTTTCGGCGGCGATAAAGTTGTGCGCGAGTGCACGGGTCTTGCCCTCGACCAGCACGCGGATATTGTCGCCCGGCAGACGCAGGATCTGGCGAATCTGGCAGATCGTGCCGATCTGGTACAGGTCGCTCGGCGTCGGCGTATCGGTTTTCAGTTCGCGCTGCGCGGTCAGGAAGATGGTCTGGCCGTTCTTCATCGCCGCTTCCAGTGCGCGAATCGACATCATTCTGCCCACATCAAAGTGGACGATCATATTAGGGAACGCCGTCAGTCCGCGCAGCGGCAGCACCGGCAGGCGGCTGAGGACGATTCCGTTAAGCTCTGTCATATGTTCGTTTCTCCTTGCACGGAAAATTGTCTATTAGTTTCAGTATAGTATATCTTCCGGGGTTTGTAAAGGCGTTGAACGTTAAAAATACGGGCGGGAATCTCGTTCCCCGCCCGTATTGGTTTTGATTCGTTATGCGCTCTTGGTCGGCTTTCTGCGCGAAGCCTTTTTCGGCGGCTTCTTTTCCGCCGGAACAGCCGTGCGTTCGCCGTGCTCGACAACCGGCTCACCGGTACCGTCCACAACGCCCGGCGTGATCTCCACGCGGCAGACGGTCTCGTCAGACGGAATGCGGAACATGATATCGGTCATCACGTTCTCCAGCACGCCGCGCAGACCGCGGGCACCCGTTTTGCGCTCGAGTGCAACCTCAGCCACACGCTCCAGTGCCTCCGGCTGGAACTTCAGCTCTACGCCGTCCATTGCGAACAGCGTTTCGTACTGCTTGACCAGTGCGTTCTTCGGCTCCTGCAGGATGCGGACGAGTGCGTCCTTATCCAGCGTATCGAGCGAAACGATGGCCGGCAGACGACCGATCAGCTCGGGAATCAGGCCGAACTTCATCAGGTCATGCGGCTCGATCTTGGCCAGCAGACGGTCGGTCTGCTCGTCTTCCTTTCCCTTTACCTCAGAACCGAAGCCCATACCCTGCTTACCGGTGCGCTTCTGGATGATACCCTCGATACCGTCAAATGCACCGCCGCAGATAAACAGAATATTGGTCGTGTCGATCTGAATGAATTCCTGGTGCGGATGCTTGCGGCCGCCCTGCGGCGGTACGTTGGCAACCGTGCCCTCGAGCATTTTCAGCAGTGCCTGCTGTACGCCCTCACCCGAAACATCGCGGGTGATGGACGGGTTTTCGCTCTTGCGGGCGATCTTGTCGATCTCATCGACGTAGATAATGCCGTGCTCTGCCAGCTCCACATCAAAGTCCGCCGCCTGGATCAGTCGCAGCAGGATGTTCTCGACATCCTCACCGACGTAACCGGCCTCGGTCAGCGTGGTCGCATCCGCGATCGCGAACGGAACCTGCAGAGTCTTGGCCAGCGTCTGCGCCAGCAGCGTCTTGCCCGAGCCGGACGGACCCAGCATCAGGATGTTGGACTTCTGCAGCTCTACCTCGGTCTCCGGATGGTAGATGCGCTTGTAGTGGTTGTAAACCGCAACCGAAAGGGCAATCTTCGCACGATCCTGACCGATAACGTACTCATCGAGCACCTTTTTCAGCTCCTGCGGCGTCGGCAGGTGCTCGGGCTTTTCGAGTGCATGGCTCTGCGGCTCGTACTCCGGCATGAGGTCCAGCTCGTCATCCAGAATGCTGGTGCATACGCCGATACACTCATCGCAGATATACACGTTCGGTCCTGCGATCAGCTTGCGCACGCGGCTCTGCGGCTTGCCGCAGAACGAGCATTTCAGTTCTTTTCCATCATCATAATTTGGCATATGCCACCTCTATACTACGAAAAAAAATTACAATTACGACAATGCAGAATTGCCTTAGTGCTTATCGAACACCTTGTCGATCAGGCCATATGCAACAGCCTCGTCCGCGGTCATGAAGTTATCGCGCTCGCAGTCAGCCGTCACGGTCTCAACCGACTTGCCGGTATTTTCGGACAGGATCTTGTTCATGCGCTTCTTGATGATCTCAAGGCGCTTCAGGTGGATCGCCATATCAGTGATCTGACCCTGCGTGCCGGCGGACGGCTGATGGATCATGATCTCGGCATTCGGCAGCGCGTAGCGCTTGCCCTTGGCGCCCGAGGACAGCAGGAACGCGCCCATGGAAGCCGCCATGCCGATGCAGATGGTCGAAACATCGCACTTGATATAGTTCATGGTGTCGTAAATCGCCATGCCTGCGGTTACAGAGCCGCCGGGGCTGTTGATATACAGCGAAATATCCTTATCCGGATCCTGTGCTTCCAGATAAAGCAGCTGAGCCACGACCAGAGAAGCGGTCGTGTCGTTTACTTCATCGCACAGCATAACGATGCGGTCATTCAGCAGACGAGAGTAAATATCAAACGAACGCTCGCCGCGGCCGGTCTGCTCTACGACCATAGGGACTAAACTCACTTGGGAAAACTCCTTTCAGCAAGGCGGATAAGCTGCGAAAAAGCGCAGATTTTGTCCTCCTTGAATATAGGTGAAAAAGCGCGAGCGTCGCTCGCGCTTTTCTTATGAACCAACGCTAAACGTTTGGTTTGCTGTTGTTTGCGCGCTTTGGGGAATCAGCAGAAATTACTCTGCGGTCTCCTCGGTGGTCTCCTCAGCAGCCTTCTTCTTTGCTGCCTTCTTAACCTTGGCGTTCTTCTTGATGAACTCGAGCGCGTTCGAGATCTTCAGATCGCCCTCCAGAGCTTCCTTGGAAACGATGGCCTTAACCTTCTCAACTTCCATCTTGTACTGCTCTGCCATCTTAGCATACTCTTCCTCAAGCTCCTTATCGGAAACAGTAATGCCTTCCAGTTCAACAACCTTCTGCAGTGCCAGACGGGTCTTAACCTGACGCTCTGCCTGATCCTTGAACATTGCGCGGAATGCGCCCATCTCAGTGCCGGTCATCTTGAGGTACTGCTCGAGGCCCATGCCCTGCATCTGCAGACGGTAGCCGAAGTCCTGTACAATGGTGTCAACCTGAGCGTCGATCATTGCAGCCGGAATGTCAGCCTTCATGCCGTCGATCACAGCGTCCAGAACCTTCTCCTCGAAAGCGTTGTCAGCAGCTTCCTGACGCTCTGCCTTCAGGCGCTCGGTGATCTCCTTCTTCAGATCGTCAAGGGTCTCGCAGGTGTCGGAAACGTCCTTAGCGAACTCGTCGTCGATCTCCGGCAGGATGGTCTCCTCAACCTTGTGCACCTTGCACTTGAAGATAGCTTCCTTGCCTGCCAGCTCCTTAGCGTGGTACTCCTCCGGGAAGGTAACAACTACGTCCTTCTCGTCGCCGGCCTTGCAGCCAATCAGCTGATCCTCGAAGCCCGGGATGAATGCGCCGGAGCCCAGAGTCAGCTCGTGATGCTCTGCCTTGCCGCCCTCGAACGGAACGCCGTCTACGAAGCCCTCGAAGTCGATATCAACGGTATCGTTCTTCTTAGCCTTGCGCTCTACGGTCTCGGTGCGGGCGTTGCGCTGAGCCATGCGGTTCAGCTCTGCCTTAACATCAGCCTGCAGAACCTTAACGGTCTCCTTCTCAACCTCGATGCCCTTGTACTCGCCGAGCTCAACTTCCGGCTCAACCGGTACCTTGGCGATGATGGTCAGGCCGCCCTCTTCTGCCGGGTCGCCCAGGTCAACGTCTGCACGGCCGACCGGCTTGATGCCGGACTTCTCAACAGCCATTTCCATAGCGTCCGGGTAAATGATATTGAAAGCTTCTTCAAAGAACACGCCTTCGCCGTACAGCTTCTCGATCATCTTGCGCGGTGCCTTGCCCTTGCGGAAGCCCGGAACGGTGATGTTCTTGCCGGTCTTCTTGAATGCCTTGTCCTTAGCTGCTTCAAACTCAGCCTTGGTGATCTCGATAGTCAGAGCAACGACGCTGTGCTCCTGCTTTTCAGTGTTTTTCAGTTCCATGTTGCCAATCTCCTTACTTACTTTCGATTGTATCTAAATCATTCTACCAGATTATTTTGAGAATTTCCATAGTTTTTTCTATTTTTTCAGAAAAATCGGGATAAAATCCACAAAATCTCCGGAGACGAGCTTCCATTCAATTCCTTCCTGCTCACCTGTTACGGCATGACTCAGGCTTTTTCCATGCAAATGTCCGTAAATACAGCGCTTTACACCGTACTTATGCAGCAGTTCGATGATCTCACCGCAGCGGTAGGACGCGTAAAGCGGCGGATAATGCAGGAAACAGAGTATCTCCTCCGGGTCTGCGGCAGCGCCGAGCTTCAGCGATGCCTCGAGCCGCAGCAGCTCGCGCTTGAAGATCTTCTCGTTGTGCGGGTCGGCGAAGTCCTCCTCAAAGGGCCAGCCGCGTGTGCCGCACAGCGCGGTCTTTTCATAGAAAAAACAGTTGTTATGTAGAAAATCAATGGTAGTAAATCCGTTTTCATCTAAGAAACGGTGCATTTTGGAGGCGGTTTCCCACCACAGATCGTGGTTGCCCTTCAAAATGATCTTTTTGCCCGGCAGCGAGTCGATCAGCGCAAAATCGCCTTTCGCTTCCGCAAGGTTGATGCCCCACGAAATATCCCCGCCCAAAACAATGGTGTCCTCCGGCGCAACAAGCGCACGCCAGTTTTTGATGATCTTTTCCGTGTGCCCCTGCCACCGGCCGCCGAAAATATCCATCGGCTTGGCTACATCGGCGGCAAGGTGCAGATCGGCAAGCGTATAAAGCGCCATTACAGATCCTTGAGCAGACCGACGGTGGACAGAATGTCGGCCTTGTCTACCACGCGGTCAAAGCGCGGCGTCTTGCCTGCCAGAGCGGCAAGCGGAGCGGGTGCCGGTACACCCGTCAGCTGAGAGAGCACCTCCAGCTGGGTAACGTCATCGTTCTCGAGCGTGCCGCCGAGCGCCTCGATAACCGAGCGGCAGAACTTGAACGGAGACGCGGTGGACGCGATCACGGTCGGCGTTTCATCGCCGGTGCGGGCGCGGTAGTCCTCGTATACGCGAACGGCAACTGCGGTGTGCGTATCGCACAGGTAGTTCTCGTCCTTCCACAGCTTGTTGATGGTATCAGCCGCATGGCTGTCATCGCAGCAGCCTGCGTCGAACTCAGCCTCGATCTTGGCAAATACATCCTCGGCTACCTTGTAGCTGCCCTCAGCATTCAGCTTGCCCATCAGCTCTGCGACCAGCTTGTCGTTGAAGTCGGAAGCGAAGAACAGCAGACGCTCGAGGTTGGACGAAATCAGGATGTCCATCGACGGAGAAGTCGTGGTGAAGAAATCACGGTTGCGGTTGTACGCGCCGCCCTTCTTGAAGAAGTCCGTCAGCACGTTGTTGCGGTTGGACGCGCAGATGAACTTGTTGACCGGCAGACCCATCTTCTTGGCGATGTACGCCGCAAGGATGTTGCCGAAGTTGCCCGTCGGTACGCAGACGTTGATCTTGTCGCCCTGTGCAATGGTGCCTGCGGCAACCATATCGCAGTACGCAGAAACGTAGTACGCGATCTGCGGCGCCAGGCGGCCCCAGTTGATGGAATTTGCCGAGGACAGCATCATGCCGTCCTTGTCGAGCGCTGCGCGGGTATTCTCATCGGTGAAGATGCGCTTTACCGCGCTCTGTGCATCGTCAAAGTTGCCGTGGATGGCTACGACCTCGACGTTTCCGCCTTCCTGCGTTACCATCTGCAGCTTCTGCATGGGCGATACGCCGTCCACCGGATAGTACACCATGATCTTGGTGCCCGGTACATCGTGGAAGCCGTCGAGCGCTGCCTTGCCGGTATCACCCGAGGTAGCGACCAGAATGCAGGCGGTACGGGTTTCGCCGGTCTTGCGCAGGGACGCGGTGAGCAGGTGCGGCAGCATCTGCAGCGCCATATCCTTGAACGCGCAGGTCGGACCGTGCCACAGCTCGAGCAGGTTCTTGCCCTCGCCCAGCTTTACCACCGGTGCGGTATCTGCACCGCCGAACTTTTCATCGGCGTAAGCCTTGGACGCAAAGTCCGCCAGCTCCTCCGCCGTAAAGTCGGTCAGGAACTTGCCGAGAATAAGCGCCGAGCGGCCCTTGTAATCGCTCTCCGCAAGCGTTTTCCAATCCGCGTCGGTAAGCGTGGGAAACGCGGTCGGGCAGTACAGACCGCCGTCCGGTGCGATACCGTTGGCGATGGCGTATGCCGCGGAAACCTTGCGCTCCTTATTTCTTGTGCTTACATAATCCATATTTTTACAACCTCCGCAGTGGTTTTGATTGCTCCTTCTATTGTATAGCAAATATGTATGTTTGGGCAATAGGCAATTCCGTGGAAATTCCGCCGTCCTGTCACAACATTTTCTGCATAAAGTTGAATGCGTTGTCATAAAACAGCCCATCGACCGTTTCCTGCTTGTAGCCAAGTGTCAACATGCGGTCTGCCAGACGATACATATCCGCCAGACCGTCAATGCCGATCGGCAGGGTATCGCAGCCGTCAAAGTCACAGCCGAGCGCAACCACCTTCTCGCCGTACATACCAAGGAAACGCTCGATGTGGTCGATGGCGTCATCGATCACAGAATCGCTCTGCCGCACGAGGAACGGCGTGTACAGGTTGACGCCGACCAATCCTCGACGGTTGGCAATCTCGGCAAACTGCTCATCGGTCAGGTTGCGCGAGTTGCGGCACAAAACCCGCGAATCGCTGTGCGTTGCAACAAACGGACGGTCGGTTGCCTCGCACACATCCCGGAAGCCGCGGTCGGACAGGTGCGATACATCAACGAGTATCCCCTTCTCGCCGCAGTTGCGGACCAGCTGCTTGCCCAGCTCGGTCAGACCCTCGTTCTGATCCACGGCGGATGAGCAGCCGTAGCGGCTGCGGTAATTCCACGTCAGCGTGATAAGACGCACACCGGCGTCGTAAACATAATCGAGCGCATCCGGCCGGTCGGGCAGCAGCTCCGCGCCCTCGATGGAGAGCAGCGCCGCCGCCTTTCCGGCCTCCACCGCCGCGCGGATGTCTGCCGCCGAGCGGCAGAACGTCAGCCAGTCAGCGTTGGCGGCAAACTCGCGTCTGGCAGTCGTCAGCATGCGGTCGAACCGCTCATCGGCGGGCGTATCGAGCAGACAGTCGCGTGTTTCCGGCGAATACGGCTGTCTCGCGCCGCAGAACAGCGCAAAAAATTGCACATACGGCTGATACCTGCGCGCTGCTGCATAATTGATATGTAAATCGTTCTCCCGCAGGTGTTTTCCTGTCTCGCAGCACTCGTAAATGGTGTCACAGTGCAGATCAAACAGCTTCATACTCACCCTCCAAAGGCGTTTTCCAGATGGTTGATGCGCGGCGGAACCGGTGCGCTTTCCTCGCCGTAAACCTCGATCACGTCAAACCGCGGCTGCTTTTCGGTCGGATGCTCCTGCAGCCACGCCTGTGCAGCGGCGATGATCTTCGCCTGCTTGGCAGGTGTGACGGCTTCGCACGCCGGACCGTAGCGGGCATTCCTGCGCGTCTTGACCTCCACAAAGATAACATACTGCGCGTTCTCCGCGATAATGTCAATCTCACCGAACCGGGTGCGGAAATTCGTCGCTGCCGTGTGCCAGCCGCGCTTTTCGAGGTACAGCCGAGCCGCTTTTTCTCCCCACGCGCCCTTCATCGCGGTGCATCCGGATGCTTTTCGTAAAATTTCTTGAGGAAGGTCATCCGGTGGATCGGGCACGGGCCGTGTTCAAGCAGTGCCTCATCGTGCGCCTTGGTCTCGTAGCCCTTGTGCTTTTCAAAGCCGTACTGCGGGTACTGCTCGGCGAACTGGCGCATCAGGCGGTCTCGCGTTACCTTGGCGATGATGGACGCTGCCGCGACAGACGGGATTTTTGCATCGCCGGAGACCACGCACTCGTGCGGCTGCTCGAGTCCCTGTGAGCGGTTGCCGTCCACATAGACGAAATCTGCCGGACGTGTCAGACCGTCCACCGCCTGCTTCATCGCGCGGTAAGTCGCCTGCAGGATGTTGATCTCGTCAATCACCCGCTCGTCCACGAGCGAAACCGACCACGCAAGCGCGTTTTCCGTGATTTCATCGAACAGCTTCTCTCGCTTCTTTTCGCTGAGCTTTTTCGAGTCGTTTAGCCCCTCGATGACGATTCCGGCGGGCAGGATGACCGCAGCTGCGCACACCGGTCCGGCGACCGGACCTCGTCCGGCCTCATCCACGCCGCACACCGAGCCGTAGCCGTTCGCCCATGCTTTTTCTTCGTATTCCCAAGTCATGTTTGTCTCTCCTAAAACCAAGGGCGAACACTGCGGTTCGCCCTCGAAATTGTTGGTTTATTCCGGCTTCTCGAGCGTAATGCGGCCGAGAACACCGCCGCGGAACTCATCGAGCAGGATACGCGCCATGCGCTCGGTGTCGATCTCACCGCCGCGCAGCAGAAAACCGCGGCGCCTGCCCGCCTGCTGCAGCAGCTCATAACCGAGGAAATCGCACTCCTCCTCCGGAATGGCGATGCTGTAGCGGTCGATGATGGTCTGCGGCGCCTGTTCAGCGAGCAGCTCCATCAGCTTGCAGCCGAGCGTCTCAACGTCCAGAATATCATCCTTGATCGCGCCCGTGCACGCCAGCAGAATGCCGACGCGCTCATCATCGAACTTCGGCCACAGGATGCCCGGGGTGTCGAGCAGGTCAATGCCGCTCTCCACGCGGAACCACTGGCTGCCGCGCGTCACGCCCGGACGATCTGCCGCCTTGGCGGATTTTCTGCCGAGAATGCGGTTGATGAACGTGGATTTACCCACATTCGGGATGCCGACGACCATCACGCGGACGGACTTGCCGACCAGCCCCTTCTCGTTCCACTGGGCGATCTTGTCCGCTAGCAGCGTGCGAACCGCACCGGAGAACGCCTGTGTGCCATTGCCGCTGCGGCTGTCGGTCTGGATGACCGCCATGCCCTGCTCACGGAAATGCTTCGCCCAGACAGCCGTCATGTTCGGGTCAGCCAGGTCGATGCGGTTAAGGATCATCATGCGCGGCTTGCCTGCTGCAATCTCATCCATATCCGGGTTGCGGGACACCTGCGGAATGCGTGCGTCCACGACCTCACAGACCGCATCCACCTGCTTGATATACTCCGCCATCTGCCGGCGGGTCTTTGTCATATGTCCGGGATACCATTGAATATTCATATTACTTCACCGTTCCAAAATCGCTGATTGGGAAAACCACGCTCTGCACATGACCGAGGATGTAGCGCTCATCCACCATGCCGAGACGGCTGTCGCGGCTGTCGGTAGAGGCATTGCGGTTGTCGCCCATGACGAACACGCAGCCCTCCGGCACGGTCTGCGGATAGGTCAGATCGCCCATATGCTCGAGTACATCGATCTTTTCGTTGATATACGGCTCATCGAGAACCTCGCCGTTGACGCTCACGTCGCCGGTTACGGGATCAATGTCCACCGTATCGCCGCCGGTCGCAATGATGCGCTTGACGATCGGCTGATTGTTGTAAAAACCCTCCTTGCGCAGCACGACAACGTCTCCGCGCTCGGGCGTATAGTTCAGGTTGCTTACCAGCATGATGCTGTGATCCTCGAGGGTCGGGTACATGCTCATGCCGTCCACGCCGATCAGGCGCACAAAAAACGTGAATACGACCACGAAGAACACCAGAACCGCCATCAGGGATTCGCCCCAGCCGAACAGCTCGCTCGAGAAGCGTCCCTCACTCTTTTTATTTTCGGTTTGCTGCATTATGATTTCCTCCATCAAAAAGATAGCATACAATATTATTATAGCGATAATACAGCGTATGCGCAAGTGAAAACAAAAAACGGAGAGCAAAAGCTCCCCGTTTTTGTTCGGTTGTAATGTTAGAATTAAACCTTCTCTGCGATCTTGGCAGCCTTGCCTACGCGACCGCGCAGGTAGTACAGCTTAGCACGGCGAACCTTACCGCTGCGAACAACCTCGAACTTAGCAACGTTCGGGGAATGTACCGGGAAGGTCTTCTCTACGCCTACGCCGTAAGAAATGCGGCGAACGGTTACGGTCTGGTTTACGCCAGCGTGCTTCTTAGCAATGATGATGCCTTCGAATACCTGAATACGCTCGCGGTTGCCCTCCTTGATCTTTGCGTGTACCTTAACGGTATCGCCGATCTTCAGAGTGGGCAGATCGCTCTTGAGCTGCTGCTCGGACAGGACTTTAACGAGATCCATTTTTTAGTCTTCCTTTCGTCTTAGACATTCTTGCCGCATCGTAAACCCATAAATGAGCAGAGGAATGCCCGTGTTCATTGTTACTCGACTATAATATCATATCATGTGGCGGATTGCAAGTGTTTTTTCAATCCTGCGCAGATTTTTGTCTCATTCGCTCGACAGACTCGGCGTGCACGGTCTCGGTCTGTGCCTGCGCCTTCTCGTTTTCATAAAAGCCGATGACAACGTAATCTCCTACCTGCAGATCCTCAAAGCCGATTTCCTGCGTTTTGCCGGTGTCGGAATTGTAAGCAGAAAGCGCTGCTTTCAAACAGTCTGCCGTGCCATGCTCGCCGAATACAGTCGTCTCTCCCGCATCCCGCACAGTGATTGTTTGATTTCGGCTGTCTGTGGACACAATTTCTGCGTCGGCAAGCAATCTAATCGGCTTTTGCTGACCGCAAGCGCATAAAAGCAGACAAATCCCCAATCCCGCAACATAAGAATTTTTTCGCATTTTATCGCCATCTTGCATAATTTTTATCACAAATCGCTTGCATTTCTTATTCACTTTTATTATACTGAAAATGCTACCCGATGTAAAGGAGTGTTTTTCATGTGGGCATACGAAAGCGTATTTTATCAGATCTATCCCATCGGCTTCTGCGGTGCGCCGCGCGTAAACGACGGCGTGACCGTTCCGCGCATCCGCAAGGTCAGCGACTGGGCAGAGCATATCGCGTCGCTCGGCTGCAATGCCGTGTACTTCTCCCCGATTTTTGAATCCGACAGCCACGGCTACGACACCCGCGATTTTCGCCGCGTGGACTGCCGTCTCGGCACCAACGAGGACTTCGCCGCCGTCTGCAAAACGCTGCACGAGCACGGCATCAAAGTTGTGCTGGACGGCGTATTCAATCACGTCGGACGAGGTTTCTGGGCGTTCAAGGATGTGCAGGAGAAAAAGTGGGATTCCCCCTACAAGGACTGGTTCCACATCTCCTTTGACGGCAATTCAAACTACAATGACGGCTTCTGGTACGAGGGCTGGGAAGGTCATTTTGAGCTGGTAAAGCTCAATCTGCGCCATCCGGATGTGCAGCACCACATTTTCGAGTGTATCCGGCAGTGGAAGGACGAATTCAGCATTGACGGTCTGCGGCTGGACGTGGCGTACTGTCTCGACAAGGATTTCATCCGTGCGCTGCGCGGCTTCTGTGACTCGCTCTCGCCCGACTTTTTCCTCGTCGGCGAGCTGCTCCACGGCGATTACAACCAGTTTGTCGGAGACGGCATGCTGCACTCCTGCACGAATTACGAGTGCTACAAGGGTCTGTATTCCTCGATGAACAGCTACAACCTGTTTGAGATCACGCATTCGCTGCTGCGCCAGTTCGGTCCGGAAAACTGGACGCTGTATAAAGGCAAGCACCTGCTTTCGTTTGTGGATAACCACGATGTGACGCGCGTTGCGTCCATCCTGCAGAATCCGGCGCATCTGCCGCTGATCTATGCGCTGCTGTTCGGTATGCCCGGCATTCCGTGCATCTACTACGGCAGCGAATGGGGCGCCGAGGGCAAAAAGCAGGACGGCGATGACGCTCTGCGCCCCTCGTTCGAGCAGCCGATCGAGAACGACCTGACCGCCCGTATCACCGCAATGGCGAAGGCGCACCGTGAAAGCCGCGCGCTCTGCTACGGCGGCTTTAAGCAGCTTGTGCTTACCAACAAGCAGTGCATCTGGGAGCGCGAGACAGACGGCGAACGCGTGCTCGTTGCCGTAAATATCGACGAGCAGCCGTATCATGCGCACTTTGACGCACGCTGCGGCCGTGCTGTGGACCTCATTACCGGAGAAATGCACGACTTCGGCGGTGGAAGCGAATTGCCTCCGTACTCGGCTTATTTCTGGAAGTGCGAGTGCTGAGCGTCCCCGTAAGATCGAGAAAACCCTCCGTATGGTTTCATACGGAGGGTTTTTATGCCTTTATGTCGGATCGTATTCCGGCAGTTCGTTCTGATCGGCATGTTCTGCCACAAGCTCTTGATTCAAGCCATTCCAGCAGGCGCCGATATCCGCTCGTGTGAAATATCGAAATCCGCCTGTCTGCGAAGCCAGATAGCCGTTTTTCACGCCGCTGCAGACGTAAATCAGTTCATAGTTCGTCCCGTCCGAAAGCTGAAACCGAAAACTGGTCACATCTCCTCCGGAGCCGCTATCATCTATCGTCTTATCTTTGAGCGGCAGACCTTCCAGCCGCTCATACAGCGCTTTGATATCGTCTTTGTCTGTAACGCTTTTCTTCTCTGCCGTTATAGGGACGCCCTCGAAATGATACATTACAGCACTTTCCACATCATCGGCTGTAAACGGCAAGTCCAGCTTGACCGTTTTTCCACTGCAGCCGATCAATCCCGTCATGAAAATCAGTAAAACGATAAAGCCTGCTGCCTTTTTCATTTCATCACGCTCCTTTACAAGAAGTTACTTTCGCTTTACATAGTCGATAACGAGGGCATACGCCGTGCCGTCCGCCAGATCGGCGCTGAATACGACAGTCGTACCGTCCTTGCGGTAACGCTCGAGCGCGGACTTTTTCAGCGTCAGCGTCTGACCGCTGACCGTGTAGTCCTTGTTTGAGGTCAGCGTATCGCCGTTCACGGTCACGCTTTTCAGGCTTGTGCGCGTCAGCGGCAGCGTGAACTTCGGTTCGCTCGGCGAGAACGTGTTGTACTCCTCGACCGCCCAGCTTTCGCCGGTCGGTGCGGAATCGCTCACGGTCAGGGTGAACACCTCGGTCTTGCCGTTTTTCAGTTCAACGCTAATGGTGTAGCTGCCCGCTCGAAGCTGCGCCAGTACACCGCGCGGCAGGATGAGCGAACGCGTCGAAGAATCGAACGTGTAGTCGATGCTCGACAGACCGAGCACCACATCCCGGATATCCTCCGAGGTATTGGCGCCGCTCAGACGCGTGCGTACATCTGCGTAGTTCTCCGACTTGTAATAGCGGTCAAAAGACGCATTCTGCACATTTTTGCTCACCGAAGAATCGGTAACAGCAATGGCGATTGCCGCCGTTTTGCCGTCCGAGAGCGTCAGCGTCAGCTTGTAGTTACCGCGCGGCAGCCTGCCCAGCCAGTCCGCGCTGATGGCGGCTCCGGTCGAGGTCTGCGTATAGTCCGTGCCTGCAGTGAGGATTGCACCGTTACTCTCGATTTTCTCAATTTTCAGACCGTTCGGCACGGTGACCGCAACATTTTTGCCCAGTGCAGAGAGGTTATTCAAATCGACCGCTATGCTTTCCGGCGAAACAGCCGCCGTCACACTGCCCGTGAGCGTCTGTCCGCCTGCGATGGCGGTCACGCCGTTTGCGATCGTGTAGCCGGAGATCGCAACGCTGCTGGCAAAACTCACGCCGCTGCTCTTGATCTCCGCCTGATAAATCGTGCCGTAGCCGGTGACAGACGCAGGCTTGCTGGCGGTCATGCGGTAGACCGACGCATTCGCAGTGATGGAAACCGTGGATTCGGTATTCAGCTCCAGATGATTGATATCCGCATCCAGCGTCAGCGAAACCTTCTTATCTCCGTTTATTTTTACATCCGCGAAGCCTTCATAGCCTGCAGTGGTCAGCTTTTTCTCGTAGAGCACCGCTGTGCTGCGAACCTCCGTGCTCGGAAAACGAGCGGCGCCTGCCGCAGTAACCTGCAGCAGGCGACCCATAGGCGAGGACACAACGATGTGGTCGCTCATTGTATTCGTCATTGTTACCGTGCCGCCGGCTACAATGATCGTACCCTTGACGTACACGTCATTCAGCTGTACCGCATCCGAGGCCAGACCTTCGGTCAGGTACAGATCACCATCGATCGTCGCGTCGGACAGCGTGCAGCTTTCCGAAATGGTGACGTTCGCGGTATCGCTCTTGAGGTCGGAGCCGGTATACGCTTTTCCTGCCGTCGAGAGCGAGGTTCCAAGATAATAGTACAGGATCTTCGCCAGCTCTGCGCGGGTGATGACCTTGGTCGGCTTGAAGGTATTGTCCTTGTAGCCGGTGATGATGCCCTTGTCCACAGCCGCCTTGACATAGCCTGCCGACCACGCCGCAACCTTCGCCTTATCCTTAAAAGACAGGTTTGCCGGTTTTACATTACCCGGATCGGCCTTGTACAGCCGCCCGAGGATAACCGCCGCCTGCTCACGGGTGACATAACCCTCCGGATTCATCCTGCCGTTGCCGGTGCCGTTGATGTAGCCGTACTTCTCGGCAATGCGCACCGTGTCGTAGTACCACGAGTTGGACTGCACATCGCTGTACGAAATGCTTGCCTTCTCTGTGAAGTGAAACGCGCGGTTGACATAGCGCATGAACTCCGCACGAGTGACCTTGCGCTCCGGCTCGTACTTGCCGGTGGTCGCACTCGGATTGATGATGCCCTCCTCATCCAGATATTCGATAAAGTTTTTGCTCCAGTGTCCGTCCAGATCGGAGGCAAATGCTGCCGGTATCATCGTTGCCAGCATCGCCGCACACAGGAATGCAGATAATAAACGTTTTTTCATAAGATACACCTCGTATGTGGGTTACAGGCAATACCAAATGATTGAACAAGAGCGATTTACGAGCAAATTTTGCGTACTGATTAGGCGTGGTTTTGCAGCAATACGAGGTATTGCAAAAAATCACAACGACATCAGGACACAAAATTTCCGTAAAGCGCCGCAGCTTTAATCGTTTGGTATTGCCTAAAGTATAACATAGACAAACCCGCTTGACAACAGGCTTTGCCGGACACATTCTGCCAATGTTTACGCATTTCGGACATATTCGAGAAAAATTCGTCCTTTACGGCTCGTACCGCCGAACGCCTCCACGCGCGCACGGCCGACGCCGCGCACAGTCAGACGGTCGCCTTCCGTAATCTGGTGCTCCGGCTTCATGCAGAGCGCGTTGTTGACGAACACCAGTCCCTTCTCGATCCGCGCCTGTGCGTCCTTGCGCGGCAGACCAAAAATCAGAGCGGCTACACTGTCCAGACGCGGCGACGCCACCGAACCGGTCCCCCGTTTTTCCTCGACTGCCGCATGCTTCAGGTCGCTGAGGTCCTCGCGCGTCAGCGAAAGCTGCTTGCGGCCCGCTTTGGCGAAGTGCATGAGGATGAACTCCGCCATGTCCTCGAGCACGATGATGTCTGCGCCTTCCTCGTGCACGAGAATGTCACCGACCACCGAGCGGTCGATCTGCAGTCCCATCAGCGAACCGAGGTAGTCGCGGTGCGTGAGCGTGTCCTCCCTGCGCTTGCGGGCGCGCAGCAGCGCCAGCGGTGCGGACATCTTTGCGCTCTCGGCATCCATGTAATCCGGATAAAACAGATAGATCCCGCGTTCCGCGTCCTCATAGCCGCCCCAGAACAGCGCATGACCGGTCGCTCCGGCAAGGCGCACCGCATCCGTGCACAGCGCCCGCTGCTTGAGGTCGAGGAACTTGGTATGGGTCAGATAACCGCGCTGCTCACACGTCTGCTCCTTGTCGAGCAGTCCTGCCAGCAGCAGCTTATCGTCGCCGCTGTGTGCAAGCGCGGTCAGGATCTCTTGCTTGGTCTTCAAGGTATTTTCCTCCATTGCGGCATAGATTTTCCGTTATGCCGCCTATTGTTTTGCATGATAGTATTGTACTATCTTCTTTTTTCGTTTACAATAGAGATTAGCATTTTAATGATGGAGATGATCGAATTGACCGTGAAGGACGCCGTTTTGCAGGCACTCGAACAGGCACGAGGCACCCGCCTTTCCGGCGGACGGCTCGCCGAGCAGCTTGGCGTATCCCGTGCGGCGGTGCACAAGGCGATCGCTGCACTGCGCGAGAGCGGCCTTGCCATTGACGCCGTGACCGGAGAAGGCTATCGCTTGGCCTCGGATGACGACAGCCTGACCGCCGCAGGCATTGACGCACTGCTCGATACCGCGGTCATCGGACGCGAAATCCTGGTCGAGCCGTCGCTCACCTCGTCCAACACAACGATGAAGGAGCAGTATCTCGGCAGAACGCACGGCTTCACGCTGTTTGCCGAGGAGCAGACCGGCGGGCGCGGACGGCTCGGCCGCACGTTCGTCTCCCCTGCCGACACCGGCGTGTACATGACCATCCTGCTGCATCCGACACTGCCGCTGTCGCACCTGTCGTTCGTCACCATTTCGGCGGCGATCGCGGTCGTGCGCGCCATTGAGCAGACAGCTGGCTTCACGCCGCAAATCAAATGGGTGAACGACGTGCTGATGAACGGACGCAAGCTGTGCGGCATCCTCACGGAAGCGACGATCGAGGGTGAAACCGGCACGGTAAGCTCGCTTGTGGTCGGCATCGGCATCAATCTGCAGCCCAATCCGGCGTGGCCCGAGGAAGTACAGGCGGTCGCGGGTGCCATCAGCGACTTCGGCAAGCCGCCCCGCAGAGCCGAACTGGCAGCCGCTGTCCTCAACCACTTCGAGGATGTGTACATGCTGCTCGAGCAGGGCAAGGAACCCGAGCTGCTCGAGCAGTACCGCGAACGGCTGTGCTGCATTAACCGTCCGGTAACGGTCAGCAGTCCGGCAGGCCGCTACGAAGCCGAGTGCGTCGGACTGGACGAGGATGCACATCTGCTGGTCAAAACCGCAGACGGACAGGTGAATGCCCTGTCCTCGGGCGAGATCAGCATTCGACTGTAAACCGCATTTTTATACATTATATATAAGGAGATATTTCTATGTTTCAAACCGCTGCAGGCGTGACCGTTCCGTTCCCCGAAAAGCTGTCCGAGCAGTACGAGCTGGACGGCAACACCATCACCGCAAACCTCAGCTTTGAGAAGCTGAGCGACTTTGTGCATTCGTTCTACGCCGAGCTGGACGAGCCGCTGTTCCTCGCCATCCATCCGGATGCGGAAAGCGATGAGGTCTGGTATCTGGACGGCATGACAAAAAAGCAGCTGACCATGATTTTAGACGGCTACGGCGAGCTGCTGTATCAGGACGGTCTTTCGGCATTCGCCATTGGCTCTCTGACCACCGAGGAGGAGCTTTTCGTACAGAAGTACAAGGTTCTGTCCATTTACAGCGAGACCGCAAAGCGTTTCGTTCCCCTGCTGAAAAAGTACGGCATGGAGCCGACCGGACATCTTGTCACCGCATGGGATACGTTCTCCGAGGAGAAACCCGGCGCCGCAGAGCGGCTCGAGATTGCCGGTCAGACCGTGCCGGATATGATTAAAGAGCTGTGCAAGATCGGCATGTATAAAGGTTAATTATAGGGCTTATATGAAAAAAGACACCGAAAAAATCGGTGTCTTTTCTTATCTGGCTTACATTTAGATTTCCATGATGATCGGCAGGACCATCGGACTGCGCTTGGTCTTCTTGAACAGGTAATCACTTACATCGCCCTTGATGGCGGATTTCAGGCTGTTCCAGTCACGCAGATTCTCTACCGAGCAGCGGTCGAGCGCCATCTGCGAAATGGTACGCAGCTCCTCCATGAGAGCCTCGGCTTCCTTGACATAAACAAAACCGCGCGATACGATATCCGGACCCGCAATGACAACGCCGGTCGTTGCGTCAACCGTGACGACGATAACCAGCAGACCGTCCTCGGACAGATGCTTGCGGTCACGCAGAACGGCAGTGCCGACATCACCGATGCCCAGACCGTCTACCAGCAGACGGCCTGCCGGCACGGAATTGCCCAGACGAGCCGAATTTTCGCTGATCTCGATCGGACGGCCGATCTCACTGACAAGAATGTTCTTCGGGTTGACACCCATCTCGCGTGCCAGACCGGCATGCTGCACGAGCATGCGGTACTCGCCGTGTACGGGAATGAAATACTTCGGCTTGCACAGACCGAGCATCAGCTTAAGATCCTCCTGGCAGGCATGGCCGGAAACATGGATGGCTGCCGAACGGTCGTAAATGACCTCAGCGCCCTGCTTGTACAGCTCGTTGACCATGTTGTTGATCGACTTCTCGTTGCCCGGGATAGCAGACGCTGCGATCAGGATACGGTCGCCGGAGTTGACCTCCACCTGCTTGTGGCTGCCGTACGCCATACGGTACAGCGCGGACATGGTCTCACCCTGAGAGCCGGTGGATACGATGATCAGCTGGCTGCGCGCGTAGCGCTTGATCTCGGAAATGTCGATCATGACCTTGCCGGAATCCTTCAGATAACCCAGCTCCATCGAAACCTTGGAGATCTTCTCCATGCTTCGGCCGCAAACGGCTACCTTGCGTCCTGCCTTGGCGGCAATGTCGAGAATCTGCTGCAGACGCGATACATTGGACGCGAACGTTGCAATGATGATGCGCTGGTCGCTCTCCATGATAAATTTCTCGAGCGATTTGCCGACGATTTTCTCACTCGGCGTGTAGCCCGGACGCTCGACGTTGGTCGAGTCGCTCATCAGCGCAAGCAGTCCCTTCTTACCCAGCTCACCGATGCGGACAAGGTCGATCATCTCACCGGAAACCGGCGTCAGGTCGATCTTGAAGTCGCCCGTGTGCAGGATGGTGCCCAGCGGCGTGGTGATCGCCAGTGCAACCGAATCCGCAATAGAGTGGTTGGTGTGGATAAACTCGATCTTGAAGCAGCCGAGCTTAATCGTATCACCGGCGCGCACGCGATTCATCTTGACCTTCTGGGGCATCTTATGCTCGGACAGCTTGGTTTCGATGATGCCGCAGGTCAGTCGGGTCGCGTAGATCGGTGCGTTGCACTCGCGCAGAACATACGGAATAGCGCCGATATGGTCCTCATGTCCGTGGGTGATCACATAGCCGCGCAGCTTGTTCAGGTTGCGCTTGAGGTACGTTGTATCCGGAATGACCAGGTCAACACCCAGCATGTCGTCATCCGGAAAGGCAACGCCGCAGTCGATAACTACGATGTCATTGCCGTACTCGATCACCGTCATGTTCTTACCGATCTCGTTCAGACCGCCGAGCGGTATGATCTTCAGTTTTTCCTTCATAATAGTATTATCACTTTCCTTTATCTGATTGTTGTTTATTATATGTACGCGGATGTCGTTTCCGCTTTTCTGAAAAGGCAGACCATGCGATCCCGTCTGTCTTTATCCACATGTGAAGGATGCGGTCCGTTTTCGCTGCAAATGGCACAGCGCATTCCCACACGGACTGCAAACACTTATTTTTAATATACCACAGCTCAGTAGAATTGTAAAGAGTCAGTCATCAAAGCGCTCTGCACGGCTTCGTCGAAACAGCCAATCTGCCTATATACTATTTATGCACAGTGTCCCGCTGTTTTACCCATTCTGCGTGTCCCGCATAATGACCGGTCCAACCGGGCAGACTTCCCTTTCGGTCCCTGCGGTTTGTAACAAAGCCGCCGATGTGCGTTTTACACGGCTAACCGTAAAAAACCGCATTTTCGCCCAATTATGCCATACAGATTAACGAAATCCAGCGACAAACTCTGTGAAATGTGCACAAAATTCTATGAAACCGTTTGACAAATCGGAGAGGATGCAGTATGATTGGTTACAGTTCGGAAACAGAACGTAAACAAAACAGTAACAACCCAGAAAACAACATCGGTTTTTCCGGTGGCGCGGGAAGTGTTCCCGCTGCGTTTTCACCTGACTTTTAGGAGCGTAACACAAATGTCTATTTCTCTGCGTAAGCATGCTGCCATGTTCCTCGCGGCAACCTTCACGGTAGGCTCGATGGCAACCTTCGGCGCTGCTGCACTGGAGCAGCCGACTGCGGTACTCTCTTCCACTCTGAACCATTCTGTCGGCACGGTGCTCACCTCTGCCGAAATCTCCAACGCACAGCAGGCTATGGCGAAGGCAAAGGCTTCCGCACTCAAGGCACAGCAGGATGCTGCCAAGAAGGCGCAGGAGGAAGCTGCTAAGAAGGCTAAGGCTGAGGCTGCCAAAAAGGCCGCTGAAGAAGCTGCTAAGAAGGAAGCCGAGATCAAGGCCGCTGCAACCAAGACCGCTTACAACCAGCTGGTCGCAAGTGCAGCCACTGCCCGTCCGGTAGCTTACTCCACAACGTATCTGGCAAGCGATGCCATCAAGGCAAATGCCACTGCGCTTGGCAATTATAAACTGACCTTCTACGATCCGTGCGTTGAATGCAACGGCAACAATCTGGCACTGACCGCTACCGGCACCACCCTGACCGAAGGCCGCACGATCGCAGTTGACCCGTCCGTCATTCCGCTCGGCAGCCGCGTATTCATCGAGGGCTACGGCGTGTTCATCGCTGAGGACACCGGCGGAGCGATCAAGGGCAACAAAATCGACATTGCAGTAAGCACCCACGAGCGTGCAAACGAGCTTGGCGTGCAGTACGCAAATGTATATCTGCTCAAGTAAATTTTTGAAGAGCTGTGCGAAAGCACGGCTCTTTTTTTCTGCCTGTTTGAGCGGTTTTACGGTTGCAGACATGGATGGCATCGGTTTTCGTTTTGTATTTCGCGTCAGAATCGCGTGTGATGAACTTTTGATGGATCGGTTCAAACTTATACGACAAATTTGCAAAGTCGATTGTGCGGCGTTTGAGTGGGTTTTCGTTATCATTCCAGAAATTAGGGTTTTCGCTTGCGAAGCGAGAGAATCCTGCCTCCCCGGCAGGGGCACAAGAAGAAGAGAACCAAGGTTCCCTCCTTCCTATTCAGCACAGCGAAAATCAGAGAACGGTGAATTGCCCGAAGGACAAGAGAGAGTCCTCCAGAGGATACCTGTGCCGCGCAACTCGTTGGTCTGGTGGCACAAGGGAGACCACCGGCCTCCCCTACGATTACACATCTGCAAATGGTAAAAAAACAGCCGCAGACACCTGCGGCTGTTTTGATTCAATTACGCGCTCTCGCGCTCCTCCTGCACCTTGGCGATGCCATGCTGGATCGGTTTCCACTCGACCTTGCCGACCAGAGCGGCGATCGAAATCGGAACATAGGTGAGCATGAAGAACGGGAAGGTAAAGGTATACAGCACCTTTTTCCACGCCGGACCTGCGATGCGCTTCCACTCGGCGATCATCGTCACCGCGCCGAAGGCAAACAGGCTGAACGTAATGCCGCGCACGGTCAGCATCAGAATACGGCCGAGCATGCGCATAACGCGATATGTAATGTATGCTGGCTGTGCGAAGCTGGTCACGCACAGGAGTACGGCCAGCAGCAGCGAGCCGATGGTAACAAGGTTGCACGGTGCAACCGTCATCAGCATATCATAGCAGGACATGCCCGCCTTGCCGCCGCGCGTACAGCCGCGCAGCAGTGCGCCGGTATACTTTGCGTCCACCTGATAGAAGCCCTTGCTCCAGCGCAGGCGCTGATCCCACGACTGGCGGAAATGCTCCGGCTGCTCATCATAGATGATGGCATTGCCGCAGTAGCCGATCTTACGGCCGCGAACCGCACTGGCGATGGAGAACTCGATATCCTCGGTCAGCAGATGATAATTCCATCCGCCTTCCTCACGGAGCACATCAGCCGAAATCAGAAAACCGGTGCCGGAAACCGCACAGTTGACGCCCAGACGGGTTCTCGGGCGGTTCAGGAAGCGCGACTCTCGCAGGAACCACAGTGCATAGCCTGCGGAGATCCAGTTCGCGCAGAAGTTCTGCGAATTGCGGTAGCTGGTCAGTGCGGAATACTCGCCGGTATCGTACATCTTGTTCATCTCACGGACGAACTGCGGATCTACGATGTTGTCCGCATCGAATACGAAAAACGCGTCGTATGCATCCTCACCCTGCTCCTCGAAAATACGCTTGAACAGATAGTCCAGCGCGTAGCCCTTGCCGACCTGCACCTTATTAAATCGCTCGTACACGATCGCACCGGCGCTGCGCGCTACCTCAGCGGTATTGTCCGTGCAGTTATCTGCAACAACAATGACATCAAGCAGCTCTGACGGATAATCCTGCTCCTTCAAGGTGCGGATCAGTCTGCCGATAACGGCGGACTCATTGCGTGCTGAAATGATCGCCGCGTAACGGTGCAGCTCTGCATTTTCCACGCCGCCGCGCTGCTTGCCCCACAAGCCAACCAGAAGGTAAAAGATCTGGTACGCATACGCCGCAGTAAAGAAAATGAACAGCACCCACTGCATGCTCTCCAAAAACCGAAGCATAAAAATTCCTCGTTTCTTCTCCTGATGTATTTTCTCTATACTTTAGATATTGTGGCGGTTGTTTCAACCCTTGTACTATAATATCACTATTAACGCATTATGCAACACATTTTTAACCGGATTTCACAAAATTTTTAATTTTTCACTGTTCGCACAAAATTTTTGTGCTTTCATGCGTTTTTTCATGCCACTTTGCCCTGTCTTTTCGTGGAAAACAGTAAACCGGGAGATGCATTCGTTCCGCACCGCTGACGCTCTTTCACTTTTCCCTGCTGTTTGCTTGGACAAATCCGGGTTTTCTCTATAACATCATCAATTTCGTATACATTTTATAAAGGAAGGGAGGGCATTTTTCCTCGCCGCTCTTCCCTGCATATACAGCAAAACGGCTGCCGCATTGCGACAGCCGCCGGTATTTGATTATTAAGGCAACACCGCACAATTAAAGCTGCGGCGCTTTGCGGAAATTTTGTGTCCTGACTTTGTTGCGATTTCACAGTAATACATTAAGTATTACTGCAAAACCGCGCCTCGTTAGTACACAAAATTTGCTCGCAAATCGCTCTTGTTCAATTATGCGGTATTGCCTTAACCGTTTACCTGCTTTGCCAGCTCGTCAGCCAGCGCTTCGAGTGCGCCGAGCTGATTCTCTGCCAGTGCAGACTTGATGGAGATCGGGTTCTCGAGGATGGTCATGTTCTTCATGCCCTCGAGCATGCCGATCATCTGCTTGCCCGCAGTAGCGGCCCAGGTACCGTTGTCAATGACGGCAACCGTGCGGTTCTGCAAGTTAAGCGCCTTGATGTCGGACAGATATGCTTCCATCTTCGGCTGGATGCCGCTGTTATAGGTCGGCGCAGCGAGCACCAGATGGCTGCAGCGGAAGCTCTCCGCCACCAGCTCGGAAACGTCGGTCTCAGAAACGTCGTACATCGCGATATTCTTCACGCCCTTGTCGGCCAGCATGCCTGCGAGCACGTTTGCGGCGTTCTCGGTGTTGCCGTACATGGTCGCGTAGGCGATCATGACCGTCTTGTCCTCCGGCTCGTAGGTGCTCCACTTCTGGTACTTCTCCAGCAGCAGGCCGAGATCCTTGTGCCAGATCGGACCATGCAGCGGGCAGATCATCTCAATATCGAGCGATGCCGCTTTCTTAAGCAGCGTCTGCACCTGTACGCCGTACTTGCCGACAATGTTGGTGTAGTAACGGCGGGCATCGTTCATCCATGTGGTGTCGAACGTGATCTCGTCATCGAAAATGTTGCCCGCCAGTGCGCCGAATGTGCCGAACGCATCAGCCGAGAACAGGATCTTGTCCTTCTCGTCGTAGGTGACCATGACCTCCGGCCAGTGCACCATCGGCGCCATGACAAAATGCAGGGTATGCTCGCCCGTGGACAGCTTGTCGCCTTCCTTGACGACCAGCGCACGCGCGGCAACGTCCGTTCCGTAGAACTGGGCGAACATGCCGACCGCCTTGGCGCTGCATACCATCTTCACCTCCGGATAGCGGCGCAGCATATCGTCGATCATCGCACAGTGATCCGGCTCCATGTGCTGAACGACCATGTAGTCCAGCGGACGGCCGTTCAGCGCGTGAACGACGTTTTCGATATACTGACGGCTAATGGACTCGTCTGCCGTGTCAAACAGCACGGTTTTCTCGTCCAACAGCACATAGCTGTTATAGGATACCCCCTTGGGGATCGGGAACAAATTTTCAAAGCGGCTCAGGCGGCGATCGCTGCCGCCAACATAAATGAGATCATCCTTGACCTTTCTGGTACTGTGCATCGCACGACACCTCCGTGTAAATATCTATATTGAATTGTAGCATATTTTTGTGCATTCGTCCAGTGGTAGGGTTAGTCTCGGCATACAAAAAAACGACCGATGAAACAGCCGGTTTTTGACGGGATACAGGTTTCGATCGATTGCAGCAGCGGGCAGGTACCGAGCACCATGAACAACAGGCTGATCAGCCGGCCGACAATCTCGCCGGGAGTTTGCCGTTCAGCGGTCCGTGCAGTATATCGATCGAGCGTTTTGTCTTTGCCATGTGCATTCTCCGTTTCCTTTTCGGGTCTACTTCTATTGCAGCACGGTTTTATTGATGAGAAAAGCACATGTTTTGCATTGCAATTCTGCATATATTGTTTTGTCGATAAATAAAGAAAAAGTGCAGAAAACTTGCGTTTTCTGCATTTTGAAAGCACAAATATTGATTAGCGCTTGGAGAACTGCGGTGCGCGACGTGCTGCCTTGAGGACGTACTCACCTGACCTTGATCCGAAAAGTCCAGTATTCATGCGGGTTTTCGGGCTTCCCGCTCTCAGTAAACCCATAGGTAAACCCACGAAATCGCGAAATTTTTGGTGCAATTTAACGCAGCCCGAATGCTGCATTCACAACGCTGCTCAATTCTTCAGGTTTATTATACTTGACTTTCGCATAGATGTCCATAGTCGTTTTGCTGTTCTCATGACCTGCCAAATACTGCACCGTCTTAGGATCAACACCTTTGTAAATCAGATTGGTGATGTAGGTGTGCCGCAGCATGTGTGGGGTCACCTTGAAGTCCATCGTATACACCAGTTTGGGATTGTTCGGCTGATGCTCACCAAGCCTTGGCTTTATTCTATGCTTCCTCGTTCGACAAAATATTCTACAATCATATCGAATTTGCTCGAATGGGTAAGGGAAACCCCTGCCTTGCCGAGCATCTCCTGCATCTGGACAAGTGGCAACTCCAACATCCAGAAATTGTAGTCCTAAAATATGCAGTCAAACATATTGGGCAACAGTAAAAGTGGTTTTGATTTTCGCGGTAGCTGCGTTCATTGAAAACTTGCAATTTGCGAACAACTCGTATATTGACTTTCTTGCTTTCTCGGATTATAATATTTGCGAATGAACTGCAAATTGGAGGTGCGGTGACTTGCATAGCTACAGCACGCGGCAGCGAAAGGTTCTGCTTGCCTATTTGAGCCAGCACCCGGACGAGCTGTTGTCCGCACGGCAAATTGCGGACGCTTTGGCAGATAAAAAAATCAGCCTGAGCGCCGTATATCGAAACCTTGCACAGTTAGAGACAGAGGAAAAAGTGCGTCGGAGCAGCAAGAGCGGCACGCGCGAGGTCTACTATCAATACCTTGATGCCGAAAGCTGCAAAGGTGCGCTGCACATGAGCTGTATCAAATGCGGCAAGACCTTTCACATGGCAGATGGTAACGCAGCTTTGCTTGCAAAGCATTTGGCGCAGAGCGAACAGTTTATATTGGACACGACTTACACGATCCTCTATGGAACTTGTTCGGACTGCAAGGGAAAATAACGATTGGAAAGGAGGACAGACCATGACAAAGAAATTTCGTTTTATGACGGGCTTGCTGGCCGTAGTGCTGGCCTTTGTTATGCTGTCCTCTCTTGCCTATATCGCAGTGGAATCCGACCATGACTGTACTGGCGTGGACTGCGCCATCTGCCATCAGATCAACGTCTGCGAAAACCTGCTCAAAAGCATTGGGCTTGCTGGCTCCGCCGTAGCTACTGTAGCGGCGATTCTATATATTCTGTGCCGGATCATTCCCTCCTGTACAGAGGTTGCCCGCACCTTTACGCTGGTTTCTCTC
The DNA here is from genome assembly GCF_027665985.1 of Butyricicoccus sp. AM78-15b2TA. Classification (NCBI taxonomy): domain Bacteria; kingdom Bacillati; phylum Bacillota; class Clostridia; order Eubacteriales; family Butyricicoccaceae; genus Butyricicoccus; species Butyricicoccus sp. AM78-15b2TA. The sequence continues at coordinate 4,792 of NZ_JAQEHY010000021.1, read as the reverse complement.
AAGGTCAAACTTTCAAATTAAAAATAAGAACTTTTTACAAGGGTGTAGTCTATCTGTTTTCGGATAGACTTTTGCGGCGTTGCTGTTACCCTTGTATTTTTGCGCCCATTTTTAAGTTCTTATCATGATTTGGAGGTAACAAACCCTATGAAAAAAGTAACTGCGCTACTGCTTGCGCTTTTGATGCTCGTCGGCGCTCTTGCCGGCTGCGGAAAGCAGAACGATACCAACAAAACCGACAAACTGAGCATTGTCACTACCATTTTCCCCGAATATGACTGGGTGCGTGAGATTTTAGGTGACAAAGCCGATAACGCCGAGGTCACGATGCTGCTTGATAACGGCGTTGACCTGCACAGCTATCAGCCCACTGCCGATGACATTGTCAAAATCTCCGACTGTGATCTGTTCATCTATGTGGGCGGCGAGTCCGACGGCTGGGTGGACGATACTCTGAAAAATGCCACCAACAAGAACATGAAGGTCATCAACCTGCTGGATGTCCTTGGCGACAGCGTCAAGACCGAAGAAGTGGTCGAGGGTATGCAGGAAACAGAGCACGATCACGACCATGACCACAGCAAGGAAGTCTCCACCTTTGAAGATGACGAGGTTCAGGACAGAAGCCTGTCTGATTGGGCGGGCGACTGGCAGTCTGCCTATCCCTTTGTGCTGGACGGAACACTGGATGATGCGTTTGCAGCGATGGCAGAGAAAGGCGAAATGACCGCCGAAGAATACAAGACCTACTATCAGAACGGCTACAAAACGGACATTACCAACATTGATATTGAGGGTGACCACATCGAGTTCACCTACGAAAATAGCAAGAAGGTCGGCTCTAACTACAAGTATGTCGGCTATTACATTCAGAACTGGTCTACCGGCACGAAGGCGGCCATGTATCGCTTTGAGGCGGAGGACAAGGATTCCGGCGCGCCGGTCTACATTGAGTTCAACGACCACATGATCGAACCGGCCGCCGCCGAACACTTCCACATCCGGATGAGCAACGAGAGCTTCGACGCGATCGTCGATCCCGAAAACTCCTGGCCTACCTTCTTCCCGGCTGATATGACCGGCGAAGAGATCTGCGAACACATGGAAGGGCATGACCACGACGAGGACGAAGACCACGAGCATGAGGAAGAAAAGGACGAGCACGTTTGGCTTTCTCTGAAAAACGCGGAGGTTCTTGTAAATGCCATTTCCAAGTCTTTACAGGAGCTGAACCCCGACAATAAGGACACCTACGCTACCAACGCCGCTGCCTATATCGAAAAGCTCTCTGCGCTGGACGGCGAATATCAGGCTACCGTGGACGCTGCGACCTATAAGACCGTTCTGTTCGGCGACCGTTTCCCGTTCCGCTATCTGGTGGACGATTACGGTCTGAGCTACTATGCCGCTTTTGTGGGCTGCTCCGCCGAAACGGAAGCCAGCTTTGAGACCGTTTCGTTCCTTGCTAAAAAGGTGGATGAATCGAAACTGCCCTGCGTTCTGACTATTGAGGGCGCACAGCATAAAATTTCCGAAACCATTGTCCAGAACACCGCTGAGAAAAATCAAAAGGTGCTGACCATGGATTCCATGCAGTCCACCACTTCTAAAGATGTGGCAAACGGTACGACCTACCTCTCCGTGATGGAGAAGAACCTGTCCGTGCTGAAAGAAGCATTGGGTTAAGGAGGTAGGTCTATGGCTCAGCTCACTTGTCAAAATCTCCGCGTCGGCTATGATGGGAAGTCCGTTCTGCAAGATCTCAGCTTTGAGGTCTTTGCAGGCGACTACCTCTGCATCGTAGGGGAAAACGGCTCTGGTAAGAGTACACTTATGAAAACGATCCTTGGCTTGCAGCCGCCCATCAGCGGCAGAATTTTGACAGGCGACGGGCTGAGGAAAAATGGGATCGGCTACCTGCCGCAGCAGACCGTCGTACAAAAGGATTTCCCTGCATCCGTGAGAGAGATCGTTCTTTCCGGGTGTCAGGGGCGCTGCGGCAGCCGCCCCTTTTATAACAAAGAAGAAAAACAGCTTGCCGAAGAAAACATTCGGAAAATGCAGATTGATAAGCTCTCAAAGCGGTGTTATCGAGAGTTGTCCGGCGGGCAGCAACAGCGGGTATTGCTTGCCCGTGCGCTGTGCGCCACACAAAAAATGCTGCTCTTGGACGAGCCTGTTTCCGGGCTTGATCCCAAAGTGACAGCGGAAATGTATCGTCTGATCGACGAACTGAACCATCGGGACGGTATCACCATTATTATGATTTCTCACGATATTGCCGCCGCAGTCAAATACGCCAGCCATATTCTGCATATTGGCAACACCGTTTTCTTCGGAACAAAGGCAGAGTATCTCCAAAGCCCGCAAGGGCGGCTATTTGCCACAGAGAAAGGCGGTGATGAACAATGACCGCAATCTTGGAAAAACTGACCCTCTATTGGGCGTACCCCTTTGTCCGCTATGCGCTGGTGGTCGGCGTGCTGATTGCGCTCTGTTCCTCTCTGCTGGGCGTAACGCTGGTGCTGAAACGGTTTTCCTTCATCGGTGACGGACTTTCTCATGTGGCATTCGGAGCCATGGCGGTTGCCGCTGTGCTACAAATCACCAACGAAATGCCGCTGGTCATGGTCATTACAATCATCAGCGCCGTGCTGCTTCTGCGTACCGGGCAGAACACGAAGATCAAGGGCGACGCCGCCATCGCCATGATCTCGGTGGGGGCACTTGCTATCGGCTATCTGCTGATGAATTTGTTCTCCACATCCTCTAACTTGTCCGGCGATGTGTGCAGTACGCTGTTCGGCTCGACCTCTATTCTGATGCTGACAAAAAGCGAGGTCTGGCTGTGCGCGGTGCTGTCGGTGGCGGTCGTGGCGGTATTTGTTCTTTGCTACAACAAAATTTTCGCTGTGACCTTTGATGAAAACTTTGCAAAGGCTGTGGGGACAAAGGCCGATTTGTATAACTTACTGATTGCCATAACGGTCGCCGTTGTGATCGTGTTGGCAATGAACCTTGTCGGCTCACTGCTCATATCTGCCCTTGTTATTTTCCCGGCGCTGTCTGCCATGCGGGTCTACAAAAACTTCCGTGCGGTGACAATCTGTGCGGCCGTCCTTTCCGTCTGCTGCGCCGCACTGGGCATTCTGATCTCCATCCTAGCTGGAACGCCGGTCGGCTCGACCATTGTGGCCGTGGACATTTTTGCATTTCTGATTTTCTCAGGAATATCCCGATTGGGAGGTATCCGCACATGAAACAGGCTTTGTTTATTCTCGCCGTCACGCTTCATCTGGTTTCCCTCTGCGCCTGCGGCGATCAGAAGATCCAGTCTCAATCGAAGCAGGGCAGCGCGACCCAGCAGGTCGTTCAGGAGCAGATAGCGAATGCCACAGGCGAAACGACCGTTCCGCCGACTGCAATTCCGGAGCAGCAGCCTGCTGCGGATGAAACTACACCGGAAACATCCGTTCCGGAACCGGAGCAGACGCAGCCCGCCGAAGCGCTTCCGGACTATGAACCGGCACAGGCCTCCGGCGAACCGGATGTCGATCTGACTACGCTCAGCAGCACGATGGTCTACTCCGAGATCTATAACATGATGTACGAGCCGGATCGGTATGTCGGAAAGCGCATCAAAATGAATGGGCAGTTTGCGGCCTATGGGAATCCGAACACCGGCGCGGTGTACACGGTCTGCATCATCATGGACGCGACTGCCTGCTGCTCGCAGGGGCTGGAATTCGTCCTCGCGGGCGAGCATAGCTATCCTGCCGACTATCCCAAACTGGGAACAGAAATCACGGTCGTTGGCACATTCCAGACCTACGAAGAAAACGGATATATGGACTGCCATCTGGTCGATGCAGAGATAACCGAGTAAGAAATCGTATCTAGCAAAAATAGGCAGCTTTCCACCGAAGCCGCATTTCTGCGCAACGGTTGACGAAAGCTGTCTGTTTTGCTATATTATGCTCGTCAGTACAGAATATATCCGATGCGTGGCTTCCTGCATCGAGCGAGCCGGGTGGTATTGAATAGCGCTTTACAATCACCCGGCGGTTATCGCCCTAAAATGTAACTTTTCTGCGAATACAAGCTGATTTTCAGTTTCCACAGTGTCGAACATACTCTGCATCGAAATACCCACCTATCGACTTTGCGGTTTTGTGGGATTTTTTGCACGACCGCAAATATACACACGCCCCAGCGAATGGTGTTCACCCCGCAGCAATTCACTGTTTCACAAAGGAACTGCACAAAAGCGATAACTATTTCACCTTTTTCACTGCCCTTGCTTTACAGAGACGAAAATTGGTGATTTTCGACCCTTAGATGTACAAAAACAGGCGGCACCCAGCTGAGTGCCGCCTCCGCCTGTAGAAAAAGTCTGTCTTAGCAATCACGCCAAGGCAGGCTTTTTCGTTTGAAAAGGAAAAAATAGCAGCCAAGAAAAATAATCGGCCGGAAAAATCCTTCTCCTCCTCTTCCCCGGAGAAGGATTTTTGCGTTTCCATTTCCATGTGGCCAGTTTTTTTCAAATTCATGTCAGCAAATTTAAGCTTCACCCAGTTGGTAACCTGAGCCAAGCCTCTGTACTGCGTATAGCGCATACCGTGCTTTTCTTTTGCATCGGCAAACACACGCTCAATTTTTTGTTGTCTTAGCTTGTAGGTATCCCTGCACAAAGGCGTGTGTCGTACACCCTCAGCCATATCTACAAAACGCTGCCAGATATGCCTTGTAACGTTTTTTCGCACTTGGCATTTTGTGTACACATCGCTTTTGT
>NZ_JAQEHY010000020.1:0-35468 GCF_027665985.1 Butyricicoccus sp. AM78-15b2TA | reverse complement strand
GAAGTCAGAACTCTGCCACTTTCAAAGATTCTTTTGCAGATCCAAGGGGTTTTATAGGCGCTGTCGGCTGCAACGATTTTGTGTTCAGGGTAGTGCTGGCAGATATCATCATACAGAGAATCAAATGCTACGCTGTCGTGAATATTTCCTGGCGTAACATGTACACCTAAAATAAAGTTGTGCTTGTCACAAGCGGTGTGCGCTTCATAAGCAAAGACTTTCTTGTGTTCGCCCTTGTGGAATACGCCGCATTCCGGGTCTGCAGTAGAAACCATCTTTTCTACCCTTTCCGATTCACCGGAGTTATCTCCACTGCCGGAATCATTCCCGTTGTTGTTTTCGTCGAAGGGCTTCTTTCCGTGCGCTTCTCTGTCCTTGTCTATCTCATCAAACAATTCGTGTGCATAGCGCTTTGCTTCTTCGGGTACAGCTTTGCGGGCCTGCTTTTTCAGATTTGCACTTGCCTTTATGTGCGTACTGTCTACAAATATGGCTTCTGTGTCCAAATATCCCTCGTCCGCAGCTGCCTTTAATACCCCGCGGAAAATATACTCTACCGAGCCAAAGAAAGCTCATCTACAATGTTTCGCGTGGACAATTTTCGTGGATTGTATCTCCACATCTCTACGGCCACTTGCACCTGCGAATTCTGCAAGCTATTGGTCATAACATCTTTCCATTGAGAGATTCTTTCTGCCGCATAACATCCGACATTCGGTGCGTTCAGCATGGAATACTCTTCCAATGTCGAATATCCGCTTTCCCGCAAATCTGTTCCCACGTATTTTTTCGGAATATAAACTGTTCGTTTTATTGGGTTCAGTAACTTATCTCCTGCTTTGGGGAACAGTGTTTTCGGAGAATCCTCAGATTGCATGATTCTCTGCACACCGACTTTCCCGATATGCAGCAATCCCATTTCTTCAAGTTGTCTCGATGCCCTTGATATAGAAGTAGGTGTCAGTTCCAAGTCCTTCGCAGCTTGACTTGTAGATAGTTCCTGTGCGCCTCCATAAATGAAATGCAGTAGAAGCATCTGCGCCGATGGAAGTATTTCTTCCCGTGGTATTTTTCCGCGCTGCACCGGACATTCTATCATCTACTATTCTCTTTATTTTCTTCTTCCTGCCGCACTTCCTGCTCATGCAGCTGTTCTTTCTTCTGTTCGTCCTCTTTCAGGATTTCCTGCACAATCTTCTGCGCCACAAGCCAATCCTGCATTTCCGATTTGGTCTTTTGGTACTCTGTATAGGAGCTTTTCTTTCGTTCCAGAAGCATTGCATACTCTGCATTCAGCTCGCTAATGCGCGGGAGCTTTTTTTCAGAGCCGTTCTCTTTCTTATAGGCATCAAATGCCTTTTTCGCTGCGTTGCGCAAGGCCAGCGTATCCCGATGGGCTTCATAGAACTCTCGATTGTAGCCGGATGCTTTATACGCGGCAAAAACATCTTTTGACTTGGCATAATTGATTAGATGCTTCCGCATCACCGACACTTCTGACATCCGTGCCTCATCTGCTTTTACAGATTCCAGCAGCGCAGCGCATTTTTCAGAAATTCCATCTGTCTTTTCTTTCAGCTCTGCATAGCTCTTGATTCCATGCTCTTCCATGAACATCATAGCTTTCGCCATCTGCTTCAGATTAAAGACTTTCGCCCAGCGCGCATATCCTGCGCCTTTGCCCGCCTGTGTTTTGGCACGGACATCAATAAGGAACGACAGCTCCGCCTTCTGATGCACCTGTGCAGACCGTGCGCTTGTGCGGGTTTTCTCTGCAAATTTGCTTTTGTAAACCGCATTCCCGGTAATCACTTCGCAGAGTTCTTCAATCGAATATCCTTTGCCAAGAGAGCGGAAACGAGCAAATCTGGCACGGCCTTTTCCCCGCAGGGCAGGCTGTTTTCCGTCTTTATACTCGTATCCTGCTTCCCGCAAAATTCCAATCAGTTCCCGGAAGTCTTTTGGGTTTCTTGCCAATGCTGCATCAATGGCCTCGCAGATTTCATCCCGCTGCGATTTTTTCTCCGGGTATTCCGTTCTCTTCTGCCGCTCTCCATAGGGTTTCCGGATAATGACCGACAACCGGTGTTCCAGGCAGACGATATCACTGAGCCTTGCCAGTGCAAGACCGGATAAGTGAAAATCGCGGAATTTTCTGGTGCAGTCCAATGTAGTCGAATTAAAAATAATGTGGTTATGAATGTGCGCTCGATCAACATGGGTAGCCACGATAAATGCGTGTTTTCCCTTTGTGAATCGCATAGCCGTCTCATACCCAACCTTGTTTGCCTCCTCCGGCGTGATTTCCCCTGGCTTAAAAGATTGCCGGATCTGATATGCAATCACATCATGCGCCTGAGTTCTTCCTGTGATATGCTCATACTGCCGTTTGGAAAGCAGGAATTCATCACAGGTCTTTGCATCACAGGCATACGCGCTAATATATTTTCCATCTTCCGTCTTGGCTGCATTCTCAGAATAATCAGTACGGTCAGCCAGACATTGCGCTACCGTCTTTCCTTTATTGATATGCAGCGCAATCAGTCTTGTAGCCGCCATTTTCATATTCCTCCACTCAACCTCAAATTGTCAAAACATCCTCTACACGCTCACACAGCCGTTCCATCAGTTCCATGATGCCGCCCGCACCAACCGCAGCTGCGAAAAGTCCCATCTCAATCAGGGTCAGCAGGAACACATCTGTCCAGCTCGCCCGTACCACCGAATAGATGCCGCAGCCAAGAACAAACAGCATGACCGGCGAAAGCACCCACAGGGATAGCTGCATCAGCAGATTCCAGATAAAGCACAGAAATCGCAGCAGAAACGCAACTGGCAGCAACAGGATTTTCAGCACCAGCTTCAACAAAAAACATACGATCTTCACGGATTTCACCCCCTCGTTTTTCTTTTCATCTATATTTTACCGCACCCGCTTGCCAAACACCACGATGTCAACAGATAAACCAAAAAATATGTAACGGCACAGACCGTTTCATCTGTGCCATATGCTGTAGAGATCCCGCACATTTGCGCCGTCAGCGAATAGCCGAAAGCCTCTTCAGAATCAGCTTTTGCATCTCCCAGAGTTCATCCAGCCGCTTCTGCAAATCCCGGATATCCTCCGCATAGATGCTTCCGGATTCATTGGCGCGTTTTGCGTACTGGTTCAGGTTGTTGCTGCATCGGCGAAGAAGAGTGGATACCTGCGCCACATCTGACAAATCAAGATTTACGCAGTATCCGTCCATTGCCATTTTTCTCATATAGGCACCGGTATTCTGAATACCCAATTCCTTCTGCTTTTCCCGAATCCTCGCCAGCTCTTCCGAGTTTACTCTGACATTGATCCAGTGTTCCCGAACGCTCATAGTGCCACCTCCTCATCATCCCGATGTGTCATCGGTGGAATGCGACCGGCACGGTCACGCAGCTCTGCTAGGACAGACGGCTTTTCCGTTGTTTTTTCACGGTCAGGGTCATCTTTTCCACGGTCATCCATATTCAGCAATGCATCCAGTTCTGCCAGTCTTGCGCTCTTTTCTGCCAGTTCTGCCTCCTGGGGGAACGGCTTTCCAAGCTCGGCCTGCGCCGCTTCCTGCTGGCTCCTAAGACTGTCCAACTGCTGTTCCGCCTTTTCCAATCTTGCAGGAATCCCGGCAAGGGCATTGTCCAAACGCAGGGTATCGCCCTTAGCACTGGTGCCGATGGGCACCAGGTGGGTCATCTCACCTTTCAGCAGCACCTGATACTCTTTCTGGAAACTGTCAAATGTCAGCTCCATCTTGAAACCACGGTAACTGCCAAGCGGCACCGGCTCCAAACTCTGATTGGCTTCACAGACTGCGAGGATTGCTTCACCGGCCTCGGCTTTTTCAGTAAAGCGTGTGCCATTCACTTCCATGCCGCAGAACCCTTCTTCTGGCAACGGATGTGCCGCCACCGCCCGGATATCCGACTGAAAGCCTTTGATGAACCCCTGCGTTTTCTCAATCTCCGCAGGGAAATATTTCATCAGCTTATCTTCCAATCGGTACTGCTGGCTCTGATGGTCTGCTTTCAGCACCTTTAGTCTGGCAACATCTACATCCAAGTCCATTTTCTCCTTGATCTGCGGGTCTCCTGCACAAAGTGCCTTGATTTCCGCATAGGAAAGTGCCTGCTCATCCACATCGTCACAGGAACGTACCGGAGATTTGCTGGTCATGATCTGACTGATAAACTTCTGCTTATTCTCCAGTGTCTGATAGAGGTAGGCATCAAAGGTTCCTTCCGTCACATACTGATAAACCTGCACTTCTTTGTTGCGGTTGCCCTGACGGATGATTCGACCATTTCGCTGAGTCATGTCCGCAGGCCGCCAACCCACATCCAGATGATGCACGGCCACCAGCCGATCCTGCACGTTCGTGCCTGCGCCCATCTTCTGTGTCGAGCCTAACAACACCCACACCTGCCCGGTACGGACTTTGGCAAACAAATCCTTCTTTTTTGCCTCGGTATCCGCATCATGGATAAATGCGATTTCTTCTTCCGGCACACCGGACTGGATGAGTTTGGCGCGGATATCCTCATACACGTTGAAGGTTCCATCGTTTTTCGGTGTGCTGAGGTCGCAGAACAGCAGCTGGGTCAGCTTATCCGACTGTCCTTCCTCATAAAAAGGTAGAAGCCCAGCTATCGAAATGGGTCAGCCCTTTCTGCTGCAAAGTGCCGTACTGGAGATACCGCATCATGGTGTAAAGCTCCGTCATGCTGTTGCTGACCGGGGTGCCGGTCGCAAAGATGATGCCGCGCCCTCCTGTCAACTCGTCCATATACTGGCACTTCATAAACATATCCGAATATTTCTGCGCTTCCGATGTGGACAAGCCTGCGACATTGCGCATTTTTGTGTAGAGGAACAAGTTCTTAAATGCGTGCGCTTCGTCTACGAACAGCCGGTCTACGCCCAGCTGTTCAAAGGTAATCACATCGTCCTTTCGGTCAGTTGCCCGGAGTTTTTCCAATCTCGCCTCCAATCCTTTCCGGGTCTTTTCCATCTGTTTGATGGAGAAACGCTCGCCATTCTGGGACTTCATCTCAGCAATGGCGTTTTCGATTTCATCAATTTGGGCAGTCAAAATCCGCTCCTGCCGTTCTGCGGACACCGGGATTTTCTCAAACTGGGAATGCCCGATGATAACTGCATCGTAATCACCAGTGGCAATTCGTGCGCAGAACTTCTTTCTGCGGGCGGTTTCAAAGTCCTTTTTGCTTGCCACCAGCAGTTTCGCACTCGGATACAGGCGCAGGAACTCGTTTGCCCACTGAAGGGTCAGATGATTCGGAACGACAAACATGGATTTCTGGCACAGTCCCAGCCGTTTTGCCTCCATAGCAGAAGCTGCCATCTCGAAGGTCTTGCCGGCACCCACTTCGTGGGCCAGCAGCGTATTGCCGCTGTACAGCACATGAGCGATGGCATTCTGCTGGTGTTCCCGTAACCGGATTTCCGGATTCATACCGCCAAAGCGGATATGGGAGCCATCGTACTCACGGGGACGAGTACTGTTGAACAACTCATTATACTTTTCCACAAGTTCCGCACGACGATAAGGGTCTTTCCACACCCAGTTCTGGAACGCATCCTTAATGGCCTGTTGTTTCTGCTGGGCGAGAGTGGTCTCCTTTTTGTTCAGCACCCGCTTCTGCTTGCCGTCTGCATCCTCCACCATATCGTAGATACGGATATCCCGCAGATTCAGCGTATCCTCCAGAATCCGGTAGGCGTTGGCTCGGCTGGTGCCGTAGGTCATATAGGCATGGACATCATTCCGGCTCGGTGTACTCTTGCCGGTGATCTGCCATTCTGCCGTCATGGGAGAGAATTTCACTTCAATGTTTCGGCGCAGGTAAAACGGCGGTTCAAAGGTTTCTTCCATAAACTGCTGGATATAATCCCGATTGACCCATGTGGCACCAAGGCGCATATCAATCTCCGACGCATCCAGGTCTTTCGGCTGTGCTTTCTTCAAATATTCCGTGTTCACTGCAAAGGCAGGGTCAGAAGCCGCAGCCAGTTCTGCCACGCGGAGCTTTTCCCGGACATTGCCGGACAGATATTCATCAGCCGTCATCCAGCCGTTTTCCTCGCTGTCCTGCGACATCGGGTCTTTGAAAATGACACCATGCAGTTCCTGCTGGATTTTTTCATATTCCCCCGGTGTACCTAAAAGCTCCGACATATAGGGCAAATCCACTCTGCCGCGCTCCCCGATAGAGATTGCCAGAGCTTCAGCCGGAGTGTCTACGCTGGTAACAGCCCGTTCCGGTCGAATCGTCCGTTTGGTGAACATATCCGCCTTGGATTCCAGCCTGCCATTTTCATCTACGTTTTCCAGAGAGCAAAGCAGATAATACGATGAATCTTCCGAAAAAGCCTGCGCATTTGCACGAGAGTTGATAAGCCCATACTGATCGGCGAATCGGTCATAAGCTACATTAAGTTCCCGCTGTTTCTGGGCAATCGCGTCCTCCGGATAGTCGTTCAGCTGGTAGTCGATCAGTTCCTGCACAATGGTACGAAGCTCCACCATACCCTTGATCCTGCCGGTGGCTGTCGCAGAAAGGTCAGCCTTTCGCATGATGCTGTTCTCACGGAAGTAGACATCTCCATCCTCCACGGCATAGGAGAAGTTCTTCACATTGGGGTCTGCCGGAATGGTTTCGCCCTGCAAGGACAGCTCTTCCTCCGGTGCCAGCTCCTGCGCTTCATAGTGACCGCCGATGTGCTGCACAGCCTCATGCAGCTGGTCTATCCGGAATCGGAATGACCGTACATTCTTCCTTGCCATACTGGGTGCTTTCCGTTGTAATCTCACCCCGCACCATTTCCGGGTGGTCAACAAAGTAGCTGTTGAGGGCAATACCCTCCGATGTCAGTCCCAGATGTACCCAGTCCGGTTCGATATCAATGGGATGGTCTCTCCTTTGCAGAAAAATGATATCCGACACTACATCTGTACCGGCATTGGCACGGAATGCGTTGTTGGGAAGTCGAATGGCTCCCAGCAGTTCTGCCCGCTGCGCCAGATACTTTCGCGCGTCCGGATTCTTGGAATCCATCGTATAGCGACTGGTAACAAAGGCCACGATGCCACCGGGACGAACCTGATCCAACGCCTTGGCAAAGAAATAGTTGTGGATAGAAAAACCGAGTTTATCATAGGGCTTATCACTGACACGATAGTTGCCAAAAAAGCACATTGCCCACGGCCAGATCATAGAAATCGCGCCGGTCAGTGGTCTCAAAGCCTGCCACCTTGATTTCTGCCTGCGGATACAGCTTCTGCGCAATGCGCCCGGTAATGGAATCCAGTTCCACACCATACAGTCTGCTTCCCAGCATGGAATCCGGCAGCATACCAAAAAAGTTGCCGACACCCATCGACGGTTCCAGAAGGTTGCCTTTCTCAAATCCCATACCGTCCAACGCTTCATAGATTGCACGGATCACGGTAGGACTGGTGTAATGCGCATTCAGAGTAGAAGCTCTGGCCGCGGCATATTCTTCTTCCGTGAGAGCTGCTTTCAGTTCCTTATATTCGCCAGTCCAGGCAGATTTCTCTGCGTCGAAGGCATCTGCCAGTCCGCCCCAGCCTACATAATTAGCCAGCGTTTCCTGTTCCTCCGGTGTCGCATCCCTGTGCTGGTTTTCTAAGGCTTTCAGCGTGTAGATTTGCCATCTGGATATCCTTATTATCTTCTGCAACGGCAAAATTCCATTCCAGAAGATGTTTTTCCTGAATCCCCGTTGCCTTCAGCTGCCTGATTTTACGCTGCCGCTCCACCAGCTCATCCTGGCGTTTCTTCTCTGCCATCGCTTCCTGCTGGCATCTGCAAAGGCAGGGAACAATCTTGTCTCTGCCCCAGAGCTTTACCCTGCACTGCACCGGCGTGTGGCAGCTCCGACAATACAGCAGACCATCTTCGCCCTTGTATTCCTGCTCTCCGGGTTCTTTCGGCGTAAAGAGCGAATCCAACGCCGCATTTAAAACCTCAGGCACCATGTCACTCAAAGGCTGTCTCCTTCCTCAAATGTGTAGTCTGCCGGGTTATACTTCGGCTTTTCTCTCTTTGCCTAGCTCCGGATTGTGGCAAGGTGATTTTTGTAGCTTATGCCGGTGGAGGCCATATACTCAGAGAGCCGTTCCACCCGCATCTGATAATCACCTGGAAACTCCTGCCGGAGCTTGCCGTATTCTGTGTCAGAGAGAAGGACATTTTCATATGAGCCATACCGGTGCTGGATTTCCTTCTTCTCTCTTTTATTGATTGTATCAGTACTTGTTCTATTAGTACTTAATTGCACGGGATTTACCGTATCCGGATTTACCGTATACGTCTTTTCCGTACACGGCTTTTTCCTCGGCATCTCATAAATCACATACTCTGCTCTGCCCATCCAACCGTTGCTCTCACGCTGCTGGTTCCTTTCCAGATACCCAAGACGCTCCAGCTCTTTCAGGGCCGTAAGCACTCCATCTACGCCGTCCGGCGTAATCGAAGATAATCCCCGTACCGAATAGTTCCATGTGTCCGGCAAACTGAGCAGCATAGAGAGAAGTCCTTTTCCTTTCAGGCTGAGACCCTGATCCCGCAGGTGGTAATTGCACATCGTTGTGTAATTGCTGTTTTTCTCAACCCTGAATACCGGCATGGTGCTCACCATCCTTTTTCGCAGGCTCCACTTTTTTCTTCGGACATTTGCGCGGACGATCTTCGTTTTCCTCCCGACGATGGTATTTACCGGTATCCTGCATCATGCGTTCAAATGCCTGAAGTCGTCCCTCAGTAAAAAGCGTCATTCGATCACACCCCATTTCTTAAACAACTTGAAGAGATGATTCTTTCCCTTGCAGGTCACTCTCGTCTGCTGAACCAGCTTTCCGCTTCTGCCGTAGCAATCCCGGGCAATAAAATAACCCCTTGCAGATTTGTCTGCAAAAGGCATCAGCCAGCCGCTTGGACTGCGGTACAGATAGCGGTGATCCAGTAAGAGAGCCACTGCCGTCTTCTCCGAGATTCCGATTCCCTTACAAAAATTCCGGATGCAGGTGCAATCCTCCGAATTTACAAAGGTGTCGAAGTAGTCTGCCTTGGGCTGCGCCGCATCCAGCTGTTTACGGATACCCTCAAGCTGCTCTCTCTCGGCTACAAGCTCCTGCGCCAGAGTGTAGATGACATCCGGATGCTGAATCACCTGATCCAAAATGGAATCGCTCATATACACACCATGCTTGCGGATGGAAGGGAGAACTTCATCAAACACCCAGTGTTCAAATCGTTCTGCCGATGGCAGCTTGCTGTGAACGATCAGCCTGTAAACATCGCCTTCTGTGATAAAGGCGATTTCAACGACCTGCTCTCCAGCATCCCCATACTGATTCACCTTCTGAACGACCCCCTCGCGTTTCGTTAGGGGGCCTCTGCAATGGCGTTTCACTGCGGCGTATGGATTCACATACCCCAACGCTTTCGCCACATCGCTTGCACAGAAGAAGGTCTTGCCCGCCTCCTGTAACACGCGGATTGAACCAAACTCCTGATTTTCGAACACCTCCATCATCTGCCTCGACTGTCCGCCATGACTGCTCGCATCGGTGTCATGGGTCTTCTGATTGAAATCCGTCATATCTGTTACCTCCTGCTCAAATTTGTCTCGCCGGATTTCGGGCGAAAAAAAATAGAGCCTCGACCCATTCTCGTTTTCAAAGAATGAGCCAAGGCTCTATGTAAATCAGTCAAGTATGTGTTCGTACGTTGACGGCAAAATTGGACTTCATTTACTCCTATTGTCCACCAGTAATTTAACCCATAAGAGGTCAAAATGGGCTTGTCCACCAGTAATTTGACCATTATAAACCCATAAATTTCCGTTCAAATTCCATCAAAGCCGAACAGTCCAGATAGAATTTTGGGTATAGAAAAAGCCCGGAAAATGGTGTATTTCCGGGCTTTTTAGCATTATTAAGCTGTAGATTAGCGCTTGGAGAACTGCGGTGCACGACGTGCAGCCTTCAGGCCGTACTGCGCGAGTTTTTGAGCTGTTTTCCCTTGATATTCCGGGCTTTTCCGGCTTTCTGCCTCTCAGTTATCCGGTGTGCGGACCATAAAAAACGGCCTTTTTTCATTCAGCAATAGCCTGATGAAACGCACCATTTACTACCCCAAACAACTCCTCTGGTTTATTGTACTTCACTTTTGCATAGATGTCCATAGTTGTTTTGCTGTTTTCGTGTCCGGCAAGGTATTGGACGGTCTTTGGATCAACACCAGCATAGAGAAGATTGGTAATGTAAGTGTGCCGCAGCTGATGCGGGGTTACATCAAAGTCCAGCGTATATCTGATTTTGGGTTGATTTTTCTGGGTCATGCCCAGCGTTGGGGTAACCGTGTATTTGATGCTCTGCCCATTCACATACTTATAATAGTTCCGGGGCTTAGTGGAGCGAACAACGACATACTGCCACACTCTTTGAAACTGCGAAGCAGCCAGTGGCTCTCCTTTACTGTCAGCGATCACATAATCTGATATGGAATTTTCTTTCGCTTCTCTCAGACAATCCACCAAACACTTCGGTATCGGAATATCCCTTTTTGCCGCCGGAGTCTTTAGCACGGTAGAAACCACGGGTCTGTTATGCTCTGTACGCCATGCCCGCCTCACCGATAGATAAGGTGTATCCTCGTCCAGAAATACACAATCCCATTGCAGTGCAAGAATTTCTTCCCGGCGCAGACCGGAATACAAACCGAGCATAATAAACAAATATGGAGGAAGCCCCTTGACTGTATCCAGAAGCACGGCTACCTGCTGATCTGTCAATGCCTCTCTCTTTTTTGATGGTTTTCCGCCCTTGCCCGATATTCCCGCACAGGGATTGTGTTCAAGAATTTGGTTTCTCTCTGCCGCATAAAAAATGCACTTGAGTAGCATATTGACCTTATTGTATAAACCTTCCGATTTCTTTGACAATGGAACAAGCGCCAGCCGAATATCGTCAGCGGTCACTTCTTCCATATACATCTCTCCCAGAGGTTTTATGATATAGTTTGTCATATCCCTCGTATAACCTCTGAGTGTAGACGCAGACACCTTTGCCGACTGCATCAGCAGCCACTTCTCTCCATACTCGGCTACTGTCGGGTGCTGTCGATGAAAGATAATTTCTTCCACCTGCTTCCGGGCCTCTAACTGCTTCTCATACAATTCTTCACAAGTTGCGGCATACAAACTCAACTCTTTGCCATCTGCATCCGTAATCCTGGTTCTGTAATACTGGATTCCTTTCAATGTAATGGTCCCGTACTTCGGGATCTGTGTTTTCTTTTTTGCCATCTTTGATCGTCCTTTCTTGATAATGTGTAGTCTCCGTATCTACACTCTCTTTTTATCAGAAAGCCTCGACTTAATCAAAGATACGGCTGAGGTAAAACAAAGAGCGAGACATCCTTGCCTCGCTCCTGCTTCATTTCCTATTTGTTATTACTGTGCTGCATCCCAGCTTGCAAACGCACAGTTCATTGATCTGACCAGCTCATCTGGTCTGTTGTACTTAACCTTTGCATAAATGTCCATGGTAATCTTGCTGCTTTCATGGCCTGCCAGGTATTGAACCGTTTTGGGATCTACCGATGCATGAATGAGATTGGTAATGTAAGTATGCCGCAGCTGATGGGGTGTTACTTCAAAGTCCAGACTGTAAACCACTTTTCCGTTATGAGCAGCCTTTTCTCCCAAGACAGGTGTGACAGTATGCTTTACTCTTTTTCCATCTTCATACCGATAATAGCTCCGCTCCTTGACCGTCCTCGTAACAATATACTGCCAAAGTCGCTTAAACTGCGTGTAGGACAGCGGTTCGCCATCCCTGTTTGAAACCACATACTCCGAAGTCGAAGTTTCCTTTGCTGCTTTCAAACACTCAGCCAAGCAAACAGGAAGGGGGATATTTCTCTCCGCAGCCTTGGTTTTCAATTCATCCGAAATCACCGGTCTGTTATGTTCGGTGTGCCATGCCCGTCTTACTGTCAGATATGGAGTATCTGTATCCAGATATACTGAATCCCATTGCAGAGCAAGAATTTCTTCCCGGCGTAGCCCTGCATATAAACCAATCATGACAAAGACATAAGGCGGCAAATCTCGGATAGCATCCAAAAGGCGCTCCACCTGTTCATCTGTCAAAGCCTGACGATCCTCTTGTGGAACACCGCCACCTTTTGTTGTCAGATAAATCGTTGGGTTGTGGTCAATAATCCTGCTTTCCATCGCTGCGCGAAAGATAGATTTGTAAAGGATTACCACAGATTTATAAACCGATGCAGATTTTTTGGAAACCGGAACAAGGGCAAGCTGAATATCATCCAGGCTAACCTCACCCATCCGTTTATCTCCCAATTCCGCTATAATATGCCGCCTAACCTTTGAGGTGTAATCCGTCAAAGTAGTAGCTCGTACATGAACCGACTGCATCAGCAGCCACTTTTCACAATACTCTGCAACTGTGGGCGTTTTCCGATGAAAAGTGGCATTCTCAATCTGTTCCAACGCAAGCGTTTCTTTGTTGTATAGTTCTTCAGGTGTTTTTGCGTAGATAGCTACGAGCTTACCATTCGCGTCTTTGATTCTGGTCCTATAATATAGGACACCTCTTTTCATAACTGTGCCATATTGAGGAATTATTGTTTGCCGTTTGGCCAATTCCGTCACCTCCTAAGAATAGACTCCAGGGTTGTATCTATGTTTTATCAGACCATTATGATTTCGACAAGGATACGGACCGGCTCACACTCCAGCTCTGCGAGGTTTACGATAAGTTGCGTTCTTTTCTGCTGGCTTTGCTCTGTGGGTGCATTTTGCGATATACTCCTGAAGTCCCGCTGAGGTAAAATACACACAGCCATTCTGCACATATTGCACATAAGAAATAAGGCCATTGTTACGGGCCGCGTCCAGCGTTGCAATGCTGATACCCAAAATTTCTGCCGCTTCTTTTCGCGTAATAAGTTTTTCCATAAAGCATATTTCCTCCAATCTGTCAAGTTTGTCATCGTGTTTGTTCAAAATCACATGAATACGCTGGCAGCCGAAACTGCCAGCGCATGGTATCTGATTTTGAACAGAAAGCGGCAAACGCTTCCTATTTATATTTCTCAGCTTTCGTCACATTTGCCACGCCCCCTGACGATGGGAACACAACAGGTCTCCGCTGGCGCGGCTGTCATAACTCCGCAGCATCGTTCGTATCGTGTGCCACAGGGTTCCCCCCAAGTCTTTGGCGGGCCGTGAGGAAGTATCTTTAAGCCCCCATGCAGTCATCGCGCCGGATCTGCCACAATCCGTTTTATGAAATCGTAGATCGCTCCGAAGCAGTTCTTTCATCACCTCCCTGACTGCTCCATCTTCGCGGCGTTTCATATTCGCTCGTACATGGGTTATGTACCTGTTGTGCTGTCTATTCGATTGTCAATGTACTTATGAAGGAGGAAAACTTGTCCTTCTTATTAACACTGACAAAAAAGGCAAAAAACAGGCGCATCAAATGAAATTTTATCAAAAATATTTTACAAGCTGCTTTAATCCACGGCGGATACTGTCTCGGACACGGCTTGGGTCTACACCTTCTACTTCGGCAATTTCATTTACCGTCATTCCCAGATAGTATCGGGCATAAATTCGCTTTGCCTGTTTCTCCGGCAGCTTCATCACAGCGGCATAGACCTGCTCCTGAAACTGTTTTTCCTCCAGAAGCATCTCCGGTGTCTGGGGCTTCATCAGAATCGCATTTTCAATGCCGTTGTCGCAGTCCAGGGAGTAGTACGCCTTATAGCGATACAGCTTTCGCTCATACGCAGCTTCCGCACGTTCAGCTGCTCGAATAGTCTCCATTACTTCCTCTGTCACATCTACAAAAAAGTCTGTTGTATAAACATTAGGATAAAGTTCCCGAAGGTTAATTTTCTTCATTATGTACCTCCATTTCGATTCACGGGTGATTGACGGGTGGATCGAATAGAGGCGGAGACCGACAACGGCAGACAACCGGGTCATCTCCGAAAAAATGGCAACAAAAAACGCCAGATTTCCGTGAGGGAAAACTGGCGCGCCAAGAACAGCCATTATTATACTGAATTACATGGAACGATAATGCCGATGCAATGTTATACTTGCCCGGAGGAGGAGCAATGCTTTTTTTAACTGATGTAGATCATGTGAGCTTTGAAAAAGCAAACGAGACACGGCAAAATAACCTCCAATCGGCTACCGTGTCCCTGCAAGTCGTTATAGGTTTGTGTAAACGCAAAGAAACGGCGGCTCTGATTTCTCAAAACCGCCGCCAAAGTAAGTAGAGTAAGCGCACAAAATCAACCTGCCCAGCTACGGTTTTTTTCTTTCCCCATTGGGCGGGGCAGGCTCTCGTCGTATATTGAAATAAAAAAGGACCGATAACCACAAGTGAATTTACCTTGTGTATTATCGGCTCTGCGTCTGTGCGTCTGGCTCTTGAACGATGGATAAATTTAGTTTTCTTACCGTAATCAGGGTTTCATGTTTGCATTTAGGACAATATAACGGAAAGTTTTCCAGTACTGTATCATCGCGGATTTTCAATCGCGTTTTGCTGCCGCAAAAGGGGCATAAAATCCATTCTATCTTCATGTTATCTTCCTCTGTGCTTGGCTTTCTTCTTTTCCTGCCGTATGGCAAACTGACGGTCTTTCTCAGCCTCTTTCTGCTCACGGCTCTTGGTTTTCCGTTCCAGCTTACATTGCTCATGCTGGAGTTTCAACGCCTGCTGTGCCTTTGTGCCAATGCCTTTATCTTGCAGTTGACTTTGAATTTCGCGCTGCATTCGTTTGGGATTGATTTTTCGCTCTATGGCTACTTCGGTCTGGATCGGGGGACTGAATTTCAATTTATGCCAATTCTTCAGCAGAAAATCATAGACCTCATACTATACTTAATTCTATTTTCTATTTCTCGACACTAATAACTCTCTGTGCCCACTCACGATAAAATGCTTCTTCATGTGATACGAGCAATACAGTACCCGCAAAATCCATAAGAGCTGATTTCAATGCTTCCTTTGCCTGAACATCCAGATGATTTGTGGGTTCGTCCATAATTAGAAAATTGCAGGGAATCAGTGTTAGCAAACACATTTTTACTTTCGCCTGCTCACCTCCACTTAATGTTCCAATCGCTTGCATTGCGTGCTTACTGGAAATTCCACACCGGGCTAAATGTTTGCGAACATCTTTTATGACCATATCAGGATGGACATTGGAAACAATTTGAATTGGTGTCTGTTCAGGTTCGTCCCATATTAAGTCCTGCTCAAAATATCCAAGGGTAACTTGATCGGAAAATTTGAAATGACCTTGCATGGACGGGATTTGTCCAATTAATGTCTTGAGCAAAGTAGATTTCCCAATTCCATTAAAGCCAGTGATAACAACTTTTTGCCCGCCTTTTATGCTAAAATCAATATCTGATAGAACTGGATAGTGATAACCAACTGCCAGATGTTTGACCAGCAGATGCTCCGTATTTGTCAGCGGTAAAACAGGAAAATGAAAATAAGGAATAATCTCTTTCTGTTCCAAAGCCTCCATTTTGTCCATTCGATCAAGCTGTTTTTGTCGCCCTCTCGCCATTTTTGCTTTTCGTCCAGCAATATTTTTCCTAATGAACTCCTCTGTTTTTTTGATCTCCTTTTGTTGCGCTGAGTATTGACGAATGTAATCTTCCCGCAACAGTGTCTTTTTTCGCAGAAATTCAGAATAAGTGCCATAATACTTTGTTATTGTGTCATTATCTATATCGCAGATACGATTTGCGATTTTATCCAAAAAGTCAAAATCATGGGAAACAACTAAAAAAGCATTTTCCAAAGAGGATAGGTATTCCGCCAGCCATGCAACATGATCTTTATCAAGAAAATTTGTCGGCTCATCTAATAGCAATACATCTGGTTTTTCAAGCAGTAGCTTTGCCAAAATCACTTTTGCTCGCTGGCCGCCACTCATTTCAGCAATCGGACGGTCAAGGCCAATCGCAAGAAGTCCTAACCCATTGGCGACACGATCAATAGCGGTATCTATCGAATAAAAGTCATGGGCTTCAAGCTGTTCCTGATAACGGGCGGCCAGTTCAAGGCTTTTCATATCACCGTCAGCAGCTTTTTCATAGAGCTGCAACGCCTGTGCCTCCATTTCAAATAACTTTGTGAAAGCGGATTTGAGAAATTCTTTCATCGTTAAGGTATGGTCGATTTCCGCATATTGGTCTAAATAGCCAATCGTAGTATTCGGTTGCCAGACAATGCGCCCGCTGTCTGGTATGATCTGCTCTGTACAGATTTTGATTAAAGTGCTTTTGCCGGTTCCGTTCTGCCCGACAATGCCAATATGTTCTCCTCTATTGAGTGTGAAGCCTGCATTTTTGTAAAGCAGGTTTTCACCAAAAGAATGTGTTAGTCCTTCAATTTCTAATAAGCTCATTTTTAAAAAACCTTTCTTAATATATTTGGAAAAAAGAAAAGGCAGAAAGCAGAGATACACAAGTGTATCCGCCTTCTGCCTTTGGCATAGCAACGCCAAAAACAAAAGGCTATGGACAAAACATTGTCCATAGCCTCGTACACATTATAACTGCATGGAAAGCCATTTTCTCAAAATGGGTATAAAATCCCCTTTATGGCTTCCCGATGAAATCGAAATGCGTCATTTATACGCTATACTCTGCACAATGTTTCATCGGTTTGGATTGTACAGAGTTGATTTTCTTTTTACGCTGATCGGTTAAATGAAAGTTCATATCTTGCTCCCCTTTGGAGATATATTTTTATATAGAATAGCACAAACATTCTTCTTTGTCAATCTTATGAAATAATATATCATGTAATATCAATTAAATTCCTAGCCGTACAGCAGAAAAATGATGACGAAAGATGATGCAAATGCTATAATGTTTGCATATAGATATGACAATTTGACCATATCGGAATCTTTATTCAAACAGATGATTGGAGATATTGCTATTATGAGAAATCCATGGCCAATTTTCAGCATTGCGGCTCTCTCCGGAGCTGCGTGCCTGATATATGATCACTTTTTTTCTTACGAGACTATGTGGATTGCTGTTGTAGTGTTTCTTGCGCTGCTTGCTCTATGCTTTTTCGCATATTGCAAATATGAACACTGGCTGGCAAAGAAACTTAACCCCTATGTGGTGGCGTATCAAAGCGACCATAATCTTGAGAATTTGAAACAGGGATTGAATCGCTGGCGTCCTTGGGCACTCAGCAAGCATTCCAAAAACATCATTACAGCGAACTGGTTCTCCGCTCTGCTGGAACAACAGCGCTGGACAGAAGCGGAAGAAACTTTGGAGCAGTTTTTGCATCGAGCAAAAAATACGCAGGATAAACTGGGGTATCACCTACTTCGTGAAGATTACGCAAGGGCGATCGGAGACACTGAATTAGAGAAGCAGGAACGACTTCTAAGCGAACAGCTAAAAACCCAGCTTGGAAATAAAAAGGGAGAATCAAGAATACCCGCAAGCGCCAAAGAGAGTAAATATGCTTTCTTTTGCTGGCTCTCTTTCAGCGTTGGTCTGGCACTGTTCGGAATCATCAGCAATATCGCCACCGGGGACTCAATACTCGGATCGTTTGGAGCCGGAGTTTTTATTTTGGGCTTGTTCTCGTTCCCAGTCTGCTTGATCTGGCTGATTCTCTGGTTGATCCGGCGCAGAAAGGAGGCTGCTAAATGACTTATATCCTCCCGGTACTCTATGTAATTGTGTCTTATACATTCTTTCTTTTGGCAGTTCATTTTGGCAATGCAATCACATTGCAGATAGTATCGATCCTTCTGCCCTTTATTATGGGGATCGTCAATTTGATTGTTGTGCTGACCGTAGGAAGAAAGTGGTCGAGAAAAACATTGCTGAACTGCACTTTGATTATCAAGTATGGACTAATCCCGTTCTACCTGATCGGAGGGAGCATCACTGTATATGTAACGCTGATGGCATTCTTCCCATTGCCGCTGATGGCGTTGTTCGGACTGGTAACCATTGTTTTTTTGATTTTGGGATACGGGATTCTATTAGGGGCAGCTCCCTATGCTATCGCTTATCTGATAAAGTCATGCAAAGACGGCATACATCCGAAATGGTTGGCGGTTTTAGCTGGAATCTGCCAGTTCTTCTTTTCCTTTGATGTACTTGCAATGATGGTTCTGACATTAAAGGAGCGGCACAGGGTCAAAACGACGATTGCCGTTTTCTGTGCAATGTGTCTTGCGCTCCTGCTTATCGTACTCTATGTGGTCATGACGCTGATAGGGGCATAATCGACCTTTATATAGGATATGAGTTGTTCATACATAAAACAAATTTGATAGAATCGCAGAAAGGATTTACGCTTATGAAAAAACAATGGATTGCTTTACTGACAGGATGTGTGCTGGTATGCAGTATGCTGGCCGGATGCGGCTCAAAACCTCAGACATCAGCTCCGGCAGCTGCGGGCAGCGATAAAGGCTGTACGGATGAGGCCATTCTGTCTCAGCTGAAAAATGACGGGACACCTGAGTTCGTACTGGATGGTACTTACTATACGCTTCCTTTGGAAACTTCCCAGCTGATACAAGCCGGATGGAGTTTGGAAACGGAAGAATATGATGCGGCAGAGGTTTCTCTGCAACCCGGCGAGCGTATTTATGGGGAACTTTCCAAAGACGATCAGGAAATGGATGTGGCAATCGTAAATGCCGGGACAGAGCCATGCAAGCCTGCTGAGGGCGGAACGGTGGTAGAACTGGAATACTCTGCCGATAAGGATCAACAAAATCCTGATTTCTTTGTAACGCTCAATGGGATCAACTGTGCGATGTCCAACGCAGCTTTACAAAAGGCGCTGGAAGGTGTAGACGGATATGAACTGAATTCCGCAGGAAATATCGACATCAATCGTACTGTTGATGATGATGAAATTGCTGTTTATAAAGTCATTCTGGATGATGACTACACAGCAATCACGCTCGCTTCGGACAATGTTTTTGAATACAAGGATTATCAGCCGCAAGAGGTAAAAGAACAGGCATCTAATGAAAAGATTGCCGCTTACAAGGATACTACAAAAGCCGAGATGGAGCCGTATGCTCAGGATTTCAATGCGATCATCGAGGGATATGAAGAAAATATGGTCGTTGGATTTTACAGTGAAGGTACTATTTGGGGCGAAGAAGTCGGTGAATATAAATCTATTGCCGGAACGCCACTCGCTACGGATGTGTCTCTCTATATCGCAGAGGATACAACCGGCCAGCTCTACTGTATTTCTAACCAGCTTTTGAATGAAGATGGTACTGTAAGCACTGCCATTGAGCTTGAGGAAGGCGATCAGGTCAAGGTTTGGGGTTATGCTTCACAGTATCTGGAATTGCAGGAAGGTCTGAAAATCGTCGTGGTTCAGCCTGGTATCATTGAACGCAACGGCGAACTGGTGATCCTGGACAAAAATTTGAAAGCAGACTAATGTTTTTGAACGCCGGGTGCATCTGTCAAAGGATTGCATCCGGCGTTCTCAACTTAAAACAATAATTAGGAGGAACAATTATGCTTACAATGAATGAAAAAGATAAAAATGAAATGCTGGAAGCCATTTTGAACGAAAGCGAAGCCTATCAGTGCAAGTTATGGGCAGTCATCATGGCCGGGGCTGATACCTATGCACTAATTGGGGGACTTTCTACACTGACGGGGGTGCTGCCGCTGCATTGGGCGCACTGAGCAATGCTTACTGCTATATGGGAATTACCGAGAAACACCTGAATATGGTCATTGTAAATTCCGTCAATGTCTCCAAAATTGAAAACCGGCTTTCTCTGCCCCTAAACAGCATAACAAAGGCAGAGGTCAAGGGTGGGTTGCTGCCCGGAAGAAAAGTCGTAATGCTGCATTTTGGAAAAGAGAAAATGAAAATTTCTTTGATGAACAATGCGATTGGCTCTGATATTCAGGGGCAGAAAGAAAATGTTGAGATGTTCTGCCAGATTGTTTCCAAACTCGGATAACCCGTATTATAAAGCGAGAGGAATCAGAGCATGAAAAAAATCTTAATTGTGTTATTAGCTATGGTGCTGCTCCTTGCTGGATGCGGTAAAAATGGGACTTCATCGCCACAATCTCCCTCTGATGAATCTGTGGCGGATCAGCAGGAACCTTCTTCTTCCGAAACCGAAATATCATCTGAAGATTATGCGATTCCCGGAAGTTATATCGTCCCGGATGGATGGGAGAAATCTGAAAAGCATTCTACTAATTCGCAGATTTTCTATATAGAGGAAGGCCACGAAAATGATGAAAAGCCGGACAACATCTCCATCCATGTAGGAAAGAACAAATATAGTCTGGATGAGCATGAGCAGTTTCGGGATGCGATCGTCCAACAGATTTTGATGCAGCTGGATGGTATTGAAGCACAACTGAACGGGGATGGAACCTATACCGAGCAGGGGGATCTGCTTTATATCTTTACTATCGACGAGGGCGATATTGTCACCACGCAATACTATATTGTAAAGGATTACGGGTTCTGCCTGATCCAGCTTACAAATTTCAGCGGATCAGAAACCACTGAACAGGCCGCCAGGGACATGGTAGATAGCTTTGTTTGGGATACAGAAGGATAAATTGATACAGGAACCGTGATTTTATAGGAAAACGACGAAGATGGAGAAACGAAAACTTTCAGGAAAAACAATTTTGAAGCTGGTAGGGGCACTTTTGGCTTTGGCTTATTTGGGATTTTGCCTCTATGCAGGTATTACCGGGAAATTTCCGAATATGCACAGAGTCGAACATGTGATGCGTTTTGGCGACCTTAAAAACTGGGTGTCCGGCGGAATATCGGCTGTGATGATTTTTGCCCTGTGCATTACTTCTGCTTTCAATGACCTAAATCTCCAGAAGGGACGCAAAAAATCATTTTTACCACTTTTTCTCACCATGATTCTGCCCATTATCCTTTTACTGCTTTTGGAGTCTTATCTGGATATTGGTTGGATCGGGATTGCCCTTTATGCCGGTATTGCAGTTTTTCTATTTGGCGTTGCATGGACTCCACAACTGTTGAATCAGTGGATCACCCGCCGACTTTTACGAAATGAACCGATGAGCGGCAAGCAACAAGTGCGGATCATTGAGTGGATTCATTTTCATCCACTGAAAAAGTTGCTGGTTTTCGGGTTGTGGGGCTTTGGCGTTGTACTGGTTCTGCGTGGCATCTGGGTAACGGCAACCGGGAAAATCGAAATGGATGGAGAGCTTTTTCTGTTTTTACTTGGCACAGCAGTTCTGGTTGTAGCGCTGTTTCAGAAAATGAGACGCTATATCTGCACGCCTTACCGGAACATACCGGTACTGAATCAGATTCTCAGCAAAAATCAGCTGGAACAGCTGCTGGATGGAGAACATTTTGAACCAATAGAGTTTGAAGATGAGGGCATGAAAAAGTATCTGGAAATATACCAAAGCCAGAACTGGATGCTGATTGGCGGTAAGCTACTCTCAAAAAAGCTGGCTTTATGGTTCACAATGAATCGGTTCAGGAACCATACTTCCCTGAAGGTACTTTACCTGAACGGCATGACTGCCAAAGCAAAGGTCGATCTGGATATTCGAGGGGACCGGTACACGGAGTTTACTGCTGTGCTGAAAGAATTGATTGGATACGAAGGCACACTTAAACTGTATGAAAAAGAAGAACAGCTGGCACAGAAATTTGCATCCTTTTTCCCAGAGCAAACTTCCGAACAGGACCGTGTCGCTGCTTTTCTTTCTCTGGATGTGACAGCGATCCGGCAGGACTATATTCAGACCTTCTCTCCACCGCCAGATCCCCGAAAGAAAAAACGGAGTAGACGGGAACGGGAATAAAAGGTTTTCTTCAATTTCAATGGAGAAAGGCTTACGAAAATAAAGAGGATATAACTTGGAGGTTACCTATGAACTATGATATGAATATGATTAAATACCGCAAAAGTGGGTTTTTCAGAATTGCAGCAGCTATTCTGATGATCTGTTTTACACTATTTGGGCTTACCGCTTGCGCCGGTACTACTGACAGCAAAGGTAATAACGATGATAATGCACTGATACAAGGAACATGGGAAATAGATACCGGCTCTGGTGCTGGTTATAAATTCGTTGACGATAAGTTTATGTGGTTAAAATCCATCGAGAATGTTAACGATAACTACTGGTACGGAGATGTTGAGTATTATAACGGTGCTGAAGCAATGGATATAGCAGGACTAACAGAGGAGGAACTTAAGAGCAGCCTGCCGGGTGGTAACAGACTGCTTCACGGCTTCAAATACGTTCAATAGGCAAATCCTCCTGAAAATAAGAAAAGCGCCTGCCATTCTCACGGGGAAAATAGCAAGCGCCTGATTGGTTAAAGTTCCATATCCTGTTTTTGCTGGCGGCGGGGCGTCTGGCGTTTCTCTGCCTGTTCCTCCCGGATACGCTGCTCCCGGCCTTTGACTGCCTGCTGGATGGATGGTTTCTTTCCCGGCTCTGCGGTCTGGCGGTACTGCTCGGATGGCAAAACCTGATTGAGCCAGTGGCGCACATCCCGCAAAATCTTCACATCCTCCTGTACGGCAGTCAGTGCTTCCGTCTTGGAAGCGATATTCTCT
The DNA here is from genome assembly GCF_027665985.1 of Butyricicoccus sp. AM78-15b2TA. NCBI lineage: Bacteria > Bacillati > Bacillota > Clostridia > Eubacteriales > Butyricicoccaceae > Butyricicoccus > Butyricicoccus sp. AM78-15b2TA. Next base: position 12,704 of record NZ_JAQEHY010000020.1, on the reverse strand, counting down.
GAAAGCTGTGCCTGTTCCCCGGCCAGCTTCTTCGTGCTGTACTTCGCCCCATCAAGGTGAACCTTGAAATACCGCAGGGCAGCGTTGTAGGCGTCCAGTTCCTCCTTATGGTCGGCGGCAAATTTCTCCTTGGGTTTCTTCCAGCGGATAGCAGCATATTTCGCATGAACCGGCTTGTTTGCTTCAAAGTTCCCGATATGGAAAAGCAGCCGGTCAATCTCTTTCACACGTTTCTCCATCGGCCTGATTTCCTCACGGATGGAAACGGCCTGTGCGCTGGCTTCATCCAGATAGGCGTCAAGGCTCTCCACGGTGGAAATCTCTTTCTGCCGCAGGAAATCAAGGGCTTCCATGACCTTGTTGAAATCGCCAACAGTGCCTTTCAGCTTCCCCTTGGAAGTCCAGCCGGTGCGTTCCTCACTCCGCATATCCAGATACCGGGAAAGCAGTTCGGGGATGGTCGGCTCCTTTGCCTGTTCCAGTGCTTCCAGCAGCGCCGCTTTTTTCTCTTTCAGGCCGGACAGCCAGCCCTTTAAGCTGCGTACCATCTGCCGGATAGACTGCATGAGGGAATTGGCGGCTTTGATGTCCCGGTTCAGGTTGCCGATGTTGGTCTGTATGCCTTTCTTCTCCAACTGGCTGACCGCTGGCCCCATGTGGACGGTGGGGATTTTATCAATCCCCTGTCGGGCATAGGAGCGAAGGTCAAGGCGCTCCGGGCTGCCGATGGCTTCCAGATAGCGGTTTGCTGTGTCAGCCCAGCCCTGCCGCCATATCTCGGCGTACTTCTGGTCGTTCCAGTCCACGGTGTCCTCCTTGTGGCTTTTCCATCTGCCGGACGCAAGCCGGATACGCTCGCCGTTCTCGTCAAGGTCGTAGACCTTCCGGCTCTTAGGGAGCCATTTCCCGGTTTCGTCCATCGCCCGCATGGTAAGAAGGATGTGGGCGTGGGGATTTCCGTCCCCCTTGTCATGGATGGCAAAGTCAGCAATCATGCCTTTGGAAACAAAAAACTCCCGGCAGTAGTCCCGGATAAGGTCGGCGTACTGTGACCGGGGAAGTTCCCTCGGTATGGCAAGCACGAACCTCCGGGCAAGCTGGGAGTTCCATTGTTTTTCTATGGCTTCGGCGGCGTTCCACAAGGTATTCCGGTCTGCGTACTCCGGCGGGGCATGGGGCGGCAGCATGATTTCGGTGTGGACGATTTCACTTTTATGGGAATAGTATTTCTGCTTCTGGTCGTATTCAGAAAACAGCCGTTCCCCGCTCTGGTAGGCGGCAGACGCAACGGCTGACTGGCGCTTGCTGCGCTGGATGATTTTCACATCAAAGTGCGGGCATGGCAAGTCGTGTCCTCCTTTCTCCCGGCGTCCAGGCAAAAAAAGAGCAGGGAACCTGTTTCAAGATTTCCTGCTCGGTGGTGCCGCCGGTGGCGGCTGGTATTCAGTTTTGAAAGTTCGGGTCAGGTTGGCCCGATTTCAATTTAATATTCGCAGTGTTGAAAAATTTGTTTTGTCAAAACACAAGAGAATATAAAAGTAATTATAGTGATTGCCGTGACAACCAATAAGCTGATATAGTACAAAGTATCTGAAACATTTCCATCAGAAAATGTATTAACTAACATAGTCAATGCGAATACTATGCCTATCGAACCAATCACACTTATAATCAGAATGACTTCTGTTTTCTCTGCTCCCCATAAATAGTAAAGTGGATAAGAAAAGGCTCCAATTAGAATAGCCAGTATTCCGCCGCCTAATACTAATGTGATAGCGTCACGGAAACCATAATAAAAGTATTGGTCGCCATGAATAAAAACTGTGAGGGTCATAAAAACAGCCACAATCACAACCCCAGATATACTCCATATTGTATGACTAATATATTGACTTTCAATAATGGCTTTTCGTCTAACCGGGAGAGTGAGTTTATATTTTTCCCATTTAGATGCGCTTTCTTTACGCACACATGAAACCATCAAAAGTGCAATTATCGGTGGAGCTATGAGAGAAAAAGCAGAAAGCAATGTTGCTTCCCCTGTTATAAGTAAAAGTACACCTACAAGCATTACAAATGCAAGTGCGATTTTCAGGTTTTCAATAACTCCATAGAAATTATTTTTCAAAAGACCTTTCATTTCTGTTCTCCTTTTACCAGTATTAGCATTATTTCATCAATCGTTGCATGGTCAATAACAATACCAGCATACTTTCGTTCGGCGGCTTCCTTATTATTAACCAGCACATCAATCTGATAATCTTGTCTGCGATAAGCAAGAATGTCACTTTTATCTAAATTTTCAAATTGTTTCTCTTTGCAACGCAATATGGCATATTTATAAATCAGATTATCTTTTGACTCGGTTAGAATAATGCGCCCTTGATGGATGAAAGTAATGTAATCTGCTATTTTTTCCAAATCACTTGTGATATGAGAAGAAAGTAAAATAGAATGATCGTCCTCACCAACAAAGTCCAGAAAAACCTCTAACATCTCATCTCTCATAATAGGGTCAAGGCCACTGGTAGCTTCATCTAAAATTAGCAACTTCGGATGATGCGATAATGCGACTGCGATTGCCAATTTCATTGTCATTCCTTTTGAATATTTTCCAATTTTCTGTTTCTCGTTTAGCCGGAATGTTTTTAAATATTTTTGAAACAAACTATTATCCCATTGAGAGAAAATTCCTTGCATAATCTCGGAAATTTGTTTGGCAGTAAGGTATTTCGGGAAATTATCCCCATCATAGACAACACCAATATCATTCCTCAATACGGTATCCTCGTCTTTCATTTCTTTCTCAAAGATTTGAATGGAACCAGAATTGCGGAACAGCGTATTCAAAATACAGCCTATGGTTGTTGTCTTACCAGCACCATTCTCCCCAACGAACCCCATAACAGACCCCATAGGTACTTCAAAAGACACATTATCCAAAAGAAAATCTGACGTTTCATAGGTCTTGCATACATTATCAAGTTTCAAAGCATAATTCATTTTATTCGTCCTCCATATAAAACATTGTGAGCAATTCCGTTAGTTTAGATAAAGGAATGTTGCTTACACGTCCAATATTAGCGGCAGCTTGCAAATGTTCTTCAGCTCGCCTCTGCTGTTCTTCTAAATAAAATTCTTTATTTTGTGCAGATACAAAACTACCTCGACCAACACCGGTTTCTATAAAACCATCCCTCTGTAAGTCCTCATAAGCTTTTTGAACCGTAATGACACTTACATGAATCGACTTTGCTAACGAACGCATTGATGGAATTGCTTCTCCCGGTTTCAATTCTCCGCTCATAATCATCGATTTTATCTGTGATGTTATTTGCTCATATATCGGTTTGTTTGCATTATTACTGATGATAATTTCCATGATTCACCACCTTCACTTTTAATGTACTTAATGCACAAGTACATTATATCATTTGTGTGCTTGTTGTCAAGCAGAAAAATATCAATGCTCGTAAAATACAAGTGCGTAGATGGGGAGCAAGGTCCTGTGCCAGAAGCACTTTGAGACCTTGCGCCCTTTGTTATTCTATCCTAAAAATACTTTGCCAGCTGCTTCAGACCGCGCCGGATACTGTCGCGGACGCGGCTTGAGTCTACACCCTCCGCTGCAGCGATTTCACTCACGCGCATACCCAGGTAATACCTGGCATAGATCCGCTTGGCCTGTTTCTCCGGCAGAGCCATCACAGCGGCATAGAGCTGCTCCCGCAGCTGCTTTTCCTCCAAAAGCATTTCCGGTGTCTGGGGCTTCATCAGGATCGCATTTTCAATGCCGTTGTCGCAGTCCAGGGAGTAATACGCCTTATAACGATACATCCTCCGGTCATAAGCAGCTTCTGCACGCTCAGCAGCTCGGATCGTCTCCAGCACATCTTCGGTTACTTCTACAAAGTGATCGTTTTTGTAAACATCGGGATATAAGTCCCTAAGATTGACTTTCTTCATTATGTACCTCCATTTCGATTCACGGGCGATTGATGAGCGAATCGAAAGGAGGAGGGGATCGACAGCGACATACTTCGGGAGCTTTCCCAAAAAATCGACAGCAAAAAACGCCAGCTCCCCGCAATGGGAAACTGGCGCAACAAAAATGACTATGATTCTTCTGTTTTAGTTGGAATGATAATGCCGATAGGTAGTCATACCTCCCCGGAGGAGGGGCAAGGCTTTTTTTAGTTGGTGTAACTCATGGCTATTGTGAATGACGAAAATTGACATGGCGGTATCCTCCTATAATACCGCCCTCCTGATCGCATGAGCATCGTCGAAAAAGAAACGGCGGCTCTGAAATATGTTATTTCAAAACCGCCGTAAGGCCACTGTATTTTGTTTTGGCGCATAAATACCCAGCCGCCGAAACAACGGTTTTTTTTATTCCCGTTGGGCGACTTTTTTCTTTTAGATTGTTTTGAGTTCCCGACTATAATAAGCTATACCTGCAATTACAATAAGGGCTATACCTGATCCAATCATAATCCACTGCAAGGGAAGAATATCAGCCAAAGGGCCAAACATAACCATACCAATCGGTAAAAAGCCAGCATACATCGTTCCAAGTAATCCAAATACACGCCCCTGCATAGAGGTGTCCGTTTTTTCTTGTAACATAGTGGTAATTGCCGTTTGCACCATTGTCAATGCAACTCCGTAAAATACCATCAAGCTAAGATAGAGAATAAAATTCTGTGAGAGGCCCATTCCGATTGCAAAGGAACCAAACGCCAAAAGTCCGACTGACAGAGTTTTCCCCCGGCTCTTAAATCCTCCCCAGGTGCTCATAACAACGCCGCCTGCCATCATGCCTGCAAACCCGATTACTTCTACTGCGGTAAGATACCAGTAAGTATCACCGAATACCCGCCGAACAAGAAGTCCTGCAAGATAGCCTGCTGGAACACAAAAGAAAGTGAATAGTCCGTAGATGATTAAAAGCTTTCCAATTAGTTTGTCTGCAAAAGCGTATTTGACGCCAATTTTCATGTCAGAAAAGACGCTGGCCTTCTCAATGGAAGTATTTTGTTTCGGAAGTGCCAAGCAGGACAATAGGCCCGTTCCCAAGATCGCCGTTACAATGTCTATCATAAGCGTCGTTCTCAATGTGCTGATTGCAAAAACTGCACCTGCCGCCGCTGGAGCCGCAAAATTAACAATAGACTGCATTGTTGCATTGATGCCGTTGTACCGCATAAGCTGATCTTCTGGGACAAGCTGTGGGATAACGGCATTGACCGCTGGAGTTTGTATTCCTGCCCCCAAGGATCGTATGACCGACATAACAAGCAAACCGTCGAGCAAAGCAGGCTCCGATGAAATATGCGGAATTGCCAATACCATTACGAAAGTGACAAATGCAATCAGCAGATCTGCGCCTATAATCAATTTTTTTCTGTGGTATCGGTCTGCCCATACGCCGCCTATAAATGAAATGAGAAATTGCGGCAGATAGGAACAGACTGTAAATGCAGCCACCCACACGCCGCTGGATGTCTGCATGGTTGCATACCAAACGAGCGCCATTTGAACAAGCGTAGAGCCAAAGAGTGTGATACATTGACTGGTTAAGAAAAGGAGTATTCTTTTCTGCCAGCCGGTGCGTTGCGTGTCATCCATGTTGTATATCCTCCTGTTTTTTAGGAGGGAGCACAAAGCGCTGCGTGGGATAGCCAAACTCTGTCAGCAATTCTTTTTCGGCAAAACCAAGTTGCAATAGCATATCTCGATGCCCTGTATCGGCCTTGTCCTGTTCTCGAAAGGTTGTTGTGCTGATTTCCTGCCCTGGAAGATATGTTTCCAATAAGGCATCCAAGAATAACTTTTGAAGTCCGCGATTTCGATATTGCGGATGTACGCCAAGAAATTCTATACTGCCTGGAGAATAGGTAAATGCCATAGCTCCAATGAGAATATCTCCCTCCCTTAGCACAAGCGCACGCTTTTCGTCAATACTTTCTTCCAGTTTAGCTAAATAGTCATCTTCATCCATTACAGGATACCCATCAATAACAAGCCGCATTAAGTTCATCCAATCGACAATATCTTTCTTTTCTGCTAGCCGAATATCCTGTATTGTAAATTCCATAGCCGTCGTTCTTCGATGTAAAATGAACCGCAACTGCAAAGGATAAAAGCTCCGTTCTTCACGATACTCCGCAGGCGGCGATTTATACATGGCCTTAAAAGCTAATGAAAACGATTGCTGGCTCTCGTATCCGCAGATAAAAGCAATTTCGATAATAGGTTTATCCGAAAAGACCAGAAGCTTTGCCGCCTCTGTAAGCTGGCGGCGTTGCACATAATCATGAATCGTCATTCCTACGGTTTCGGTAAATAATCGGTGTAAGTGATATTTTGAATAGTGAACAGCCTCCGCAACCGTTTCTAATTCCAGCTTTCCGTCAAGATGACTTTCGATATAGTCAATGACTGCCTCTATGCTGATAACTGATTGATTGCCCATTTATGTTCCCTCCTTTCCATCAAGCATAATAACAAAATCAAAAAAGATTGTTTTAATAATTATTGCGAATTTTGAAAATCCTCTCTAAATTCAGATGGGTCATTTATTATACTGTAATTATACTTGAAAAACAAATATTAAAAATAGTCTTTGGTTCTCGTTCTACCAAAAATCAGTATAATCATTCCTATCGACCGGCATAATAAGGTTATTCCTTTGTGCAAATCGGCACGATAGAATATATTTGAGGTGAGTGATTATGCCGATTGATGATTTGACCGCTTTGGGGCAAAAAATGCGGGAAGCCCGAAAGAAAAAAGACCTGACGCAACAGGAGCTTGCGGATCTGAGCCATGTATCTGTCAAGCAGATTGCCAGCATTGAAAAGGGACAAATAAATCCGTCCTATTTGATTTTGAAGGCATTGGCAAAAGTGCTTCCGCTCTCTCTGGACACTCTGATCAATCCAAATGTTTCTCCAGAAGATGAGGGAGCCAATCAGATGAAGATGCTTTATTGTAGCTGTCCGTCAGAAATGCGTGAAACCCTCTTGCACCATACACAGGAGACTGCGAAAGAACTAACAGAATTATCCGAGAAATTTGAAACGAATTGAGCCGGTGAGTGAAATTTGACTGTTTCCTCACTGGCTCCTTTCATTTCTGCAAAGAAAGGGGCAAGCAATGCCTGTGTTAATACACACAGGCCCGCAGAGAAAAAAATCCCTCCGTGATTTTCCTCTCCGCTTGCTTGTTGAGGGCAGCGCCCCCAAGCCCCTTTGAACACAGAATTTCATTCTGTGGCTGCGCGTTCTGCGAACGCTTTTGACCAGAACCAGCTTACCGCTGGCCGTGGTCTTTTTCTTTTTCAACATCCTGTTCTACCTCCATTTTCAGCACTCGATCTACATTTGCCTTTGCCGTTAAAAGCTCCCGCATTTCCTCACGGGAACGCCGGTACTCGGCATAGGTCTTTTTCTTTTCTTCCAGCAATTTCGCGTACTCCGTCTGCAACTCTTTGACCTTGGGAAGCTTCTTGACTCCCATCTCATCAAAGGCATTCTTAGCAGCCTGGTGGAGCAGAATTTCTTCCTCATGTTCTTCCCGGAATTTCTTAGAGTAACCCGCCTTGCGGTATGCCACATAGACCTCACGGGTCTTGGCATAATTTACGATGTGAGTACGCAGAACAGCGATCTCTGCCATGCGCTTTTCAGCCGCTTTGATCTGCGCCGAAAGATCATTGTGATGAGCCGTGGCAGCCGTAGCCTTTTCTTCCAAAACCGCATACTCCAGCAGGTTATGCTCTGACAAGTAATTCATGGTCTGTGCCATTTGTTTCAGATTGAAAACCTTGGCCCAACGAGCATAGCCAGCACCTTTTCCTGCCTGCAATTTTGCCTGAATGTCAACCAGCAGATTGACCTTCGGCGGCTCTGCCTGTGTAACTATTTTCTTTCGTGGGGTATGCGCTTTCTTCCCGGAGAGAACCGCCTGTAAATCATCTAATCCATATCCTTCGCCCAGGCTGTCCATACGGGCGGCTTTCTCCCAACCGGGGAGCTTCAGACGATATGATTTCCCTCGTTTTGATACCTCACAGCCGGACTCTTGCAACAGCTTCAGCAACGCCTCAAAGTCAGTAGGACTTTGTGATAATGCGTTGTCAATCGCCACACGCAGCAGCTCTCGGTGAGAGGGCTTTGCCTGATCGCCCAGCCATTTGTTATAGCTCTTTCCGTGAAGTTTTGGATTCTCTACAATGGACAGTCCGTTCTCAATACAGATGGTGTCACTTAGCCGACGAACCGCCTTGGTGCTGCCCCAAAAGTTTCGGAACTTCCGGTCATATTCTAAGCTGACCGATGACCAGATAATGTGATTATGAATGTGCGACTTGTCTATGTGAGTGCAGACCACAAAGGCATGATTGCCTTTGGTAAAACGCTTGGCAAATTCTACGCCCAGCCGGTTCGCTTCTTCCGAGGTAATCTCGCCAGGGCGGAAGGACTGGCGCACATGATAGGCGATCACATCATCTGCGCCGCGCACTCGTCCGGTAGCGGCAATGTACTGCCGCTTTGCCAGAAGAAACTCTGCATCCGCAGTCCGGCTGTCACACGCATAGCCGGTAATGAGCCTGCCGTTATCTGTTTTCTTTGGGTTGGCCACATAGTCGATGATGTCACTGATCGCCCGACTTTCTGTGCGGCCCTTGCCGACATGAAGCGGCATGATTCTTGTAGTTGCCATAATAGAAGGCCCTCCTCTCATAAATATTTTTTCGCTGAACTCTTTGCTTCTATCGTTGCAATAACTTTCTCCGCTGGGTATAATAAAAAAGAACATTCTACAACCTCAAGGGAGGGATTTTATGATAGAACAGCTCATTGCCGAAGCAACGGAATGTGATTTCAAAGTTGCTCTCGAAACAAAAAAGCCAAAAAGCTGGTTAAAAAGTGTCAGTGCCTTTTCCAATGGGATCGGCGGCACTCTGTTTTTCGGAGTCTCTGATGACCGGGAGCCTATCGGCTTGTCCGATGTTCAAAAGGATGCTGAAGCGATCAGCCGCTTAATCAAAGAACGTATCACACCATTACCGCAGTTTATCTTAAAGCCATTGCAGGAAGATGGTAAAAACCTGTTGGCTCTGGAGGTTTCTCCTGGCCGCAGCACCCCATACTATTACAAGGCAGACGGCGTGATGGAGGCATACATCCGTGTTGGAAATGAAAGCGTAATTGCACCGGATTACATTGTGAATGAACTGATCTTAAAGGGAACCAATCAGTCCTTTGACACCTTAACAACAGAAGCTGTGAAAAAGGATTACAGCTTCACACTCCTGGAGGCAACCTATCTGGAACGAACCGGCCTCCGCTTCGAGCCATCCGATTATGTCTCCTTCGGTTTGGCTGACAAAAATGGGTTCCTGACCAATGCCGGAAAGCTCATGACCGATCAGCACACAGTTTATAACTCCCGTATGTTCTGTACCCGGTGGAATGGCTTGGAAAAAGGCTCTATCTTTGATGATGCGCTGGACGATAAAGAATACGAGGGGAATTTGATTTATTTACTGAAAAGCGGCAGTGAATTTATTCGCAATAATTCCAAAGTCCGTTTTGTCAAAGAAGCTCAGTATCGGGTAGACAAGCCGGATTATGCTGAACGAGCTGTAACAGAGGCTCTTGTCAACGCTCTCATCCATCGTGATTATATTGTGCTTGGCAGCGAAGTCCACATTGATATGTTTGATGATCGGGTGGAAATCACATCTCCGGGCGGTATGTTTGGCGGCGGCTCAATTCAGGAATACGATATTTACAGTATTCGTTCGATGCGACGAAACCCTGTGATCGCTGACCTGTTCCACCGCATGAAGTACATGGAACGCCGTGGAAGTGGTCTGCGCAAAATCGTCAGTGAAACTGAAAAGCTGCCTGGATACACAGAGGCATATAAGCCCGAATTTTCCTCAACAGCGACAGATTTCAGAGTCATCTTGAAAAATGTAAATTACCATCATGGTCCTTCTATCATAGAAACGACCCATGATAAGACCTATGACGCAACCCATGATGCAACCCATGATAAAATCCTTGCATTTTGCATAGAACCACATTCAAAATTAGAAATCGCAGAACACTGTGGATACAAAAACACAAAAAACTTTACACAAAAATATCTGCGTCCGCTATTGAACAATGGAACACTCAAAATGACACTTCCCGATAAACCGAAAAGTAAACATCAAAAATATATTACAGTTCGTTCCGAATAAACAGAGAAGCAGGGCAGTGGGTCTCATCTCCCATTGTCCTGCTTCTTTTCATTCCAAATTATATTCACATCATTTACCCATACATCCAATCCCGGATCACAAATTTCAAATCCTGCACCTTACCCAACAGCCAGATCGCCGCAAGCGGCAATCCCATCGGGCTAATCAAAAAAGCTATAACCAGCAAAATTGCACCATTCTGCGGGGAATAGGTAATAAGCACAGCCACGCCGAGCAGAGTAATTACCGTGCTGAGCAGACCAAGCACCAGACCGGATATGTAGATCAGCCCCGTGCAGAGCCAGACAAAAAGCGTCAACACCAAAATGACCGGTGCAGTTACGATCATCAGCAGACATTTCAAAATCTTCATTTTTGTTCCTCCTTCCAACGCTCCAGATACTGTTTGCATAGGGCATCCGCTTCTCTCTCATCATCTTCCGTCACTTCCCGTTTTCCTTTGGTCAGTTCAATCTCCAGATAAGTCCGGTAATCATCGGCTAAGAGGTCGAACAGTTCCTTGGGAGTATGGCACACCTCGCCAGAGCAATAGTGAAAATCTTGGTCAAATTCAACTCTTACACATCCATGGCGGCTGATATAAACTTCTATGGTCTCGTCTGCGGTTAGGTAATCCGCAAAAATCTCCAGCACCTTTTCAAAGGTCAGCATCTGTTTTCACTCCTTTGCTACGCTTCTTATTCTACTCATATTATCCGGTACGGACAGGCAAAAGACAAGGATACAGACAAAAAGAAAAAGCGGAGGAAGGTGCGGCGAAGAAACGCCGTTCCTCCCTCCGCAAATGGAGTATCTATCCCTGTTATGAAAGTTTGGAGAGTTGGGTAAGGATTTCCTTCACACCCTCCCACAGTTGTTCCTGCCGCTGGGATATATCCTCCAAGTCAGCATTATAAACCCGCCCGGTCTCATGCACTTTGCGGGTCAGCTGGTTCAAGTTGTTGCTGCTTCGGCGCATCAGGGAGACCAGCTCCTTCAGCTCTGGCAGTTCCAGCTTGACCACATAACCATCCAGCGCCATTTTCCGCAGATAAGCGCTCAAATTCTCTGTCCCGTATTGCTGCATCTTTTGATGGATCAGTTCCAATTCTTCTGCGGACACCCAAAACAAAACCGGCACATCCCGCTTGCGCTTTGCCATGGTTATCGCTCCGGCTCCCGTTTTTTCGGGGCGGCAGACTTATGGGCGGGCAGCTCCTGTTTGAGCTTATCCCGTACTGAGGGACGGGACGGTTCCAGTTTTTCTCTCTGGGTACGGCTGCGCTGCTGTTCTTCACGCACCAGATCAATAAAACCATCCAGCACAGCAGGGTGGCTGTTTAAGGCATAACCACAACGGACGGTTTCGGGATTATCGTTGGGAATGGTCTTGGCCCATTCTTTGTTGCGTCGGGAGTAACGCCCATCCCAGTCCTGAAGCTGGACCGTGTTAGACAGAACCATGGACACACGCTCCATGCCATAGGTCTCGATCACACCCTTTGCCGCATCGTGGCTGAGATACATTCCGTCGAAGTGCTCCCGCACCGCCGCTTCAATAGACTCTTTGCATTGGCGATTTACATTGTTGGAAGCTCGGTACTGCTCCAGCTCCCCATGTTCTCTCGCATAGGCAGCTGAATGGGGATAGATCGGTGTTGTTCGCAGTTCCTCTTTAGCTCTGCACACATCGTCGGCACGGTTCTCAATACTGTCCCGGATCACACCCATATAGCCGGTCTCCAGCTTTTCAAAATAGCGGTACACATCCGCCAGCGGAGAGGGAGATTCCAAAAGTGCCTGAGCCTGGGTGTCGATCAGCTCCAGTTCCTCCATTGCCATCACGATGTCCTCGCGGATGGTGTACTCATAGGCATGGTTTAAGACTTCTTCCGGGGGCTGGCTTTTCAGCCAGTCCCGGAACTTGTCCTGTTCGGCAGCCATCTTTTCATAAAGGGCTGTATTCAGATCGTTAGTATTCATGTTATCGCACCTCCTCATGCTGTTTTGGTTTCTTGTCTGTACTGCGGGGTTGCACCGGGCGTTTTAGGTTATCCAGCACCGAAGGCCGTGTGCTTTTGGCAACAACAGACTCGGTGTGTGCCTGCCCCTTTCCGTCGATGTTGAGCAGGGTATCCAGCTCCACCAGACGGGCGTTTTTGCTTCTCAGTTCTTCTTCATAAAGGAATGGCTTTCCAACTTCCTCCTTTGCGGCAGCCTGCTGCTGATAGAGGTTATCCAGCTGGGCCTTTGCCGCCTCCAGACGCTGGGGCATCTGGGCGAGGGCATTGTCGATACGGGTAAGATTTCCGCGAGGGTCTGTACCAAGGGTTGCCCTGTGGGTCATCTGTCCTTTTAGCAGGAGCGTATATTCCTGTTTCCAAGCGGAAAATTCCACAGACATGGCATAGCCCCGGTAGCTGCCGATCTGCACCGGATCGGA